>JAHKKJ010000628.1 GCA_020027655.1 Deltaproteobacteria bacterium
GCGACGACGAGCGCGGTCAATTTGTGGCTGGCCTGCCGTATGTGTAATGCTTACAAAGACGACAATGTTGACGGCCTTGACCCTGTAACCGGAGAGCGCATCCCGTTGTTCAACCCACGTACCCAGCTATGGAGTACCCATTTTGCGTTTCATAATGAGCACATTGTGGGATTGACTCCCGAGGGACGCGCCACGGGACACTTACTTCGATTGAATAGCGAAGAACGGTTGGCTGAGCGACGGCGCTTGCGGGGAAGAGTGTAGAACGCAGAGGCTCAACCGTCTATGAAGCCGAGCCATGACGCAGCGCGGTGCTAGCTGCGCCAGGTCGAGCACAACCTGCCGATGTCACCGAACTCATCCGCAGGCGTAAACGCTATCCCGCTCTTCTTGGACAGCATTGCAATAGGGCACTCCAGCTGCGGCTCGATGCCGACTACCGCTTCAAAGGCGTGAGCCAAAGTCAGGCTACCCAGGCTGTTCGCTGGACAGAGGAGTTCGTGGCTACTATCACTGCAGAGGTTTCTCATGGCCCAGACAATCCGGACACTGCCTGATTATCGTACGAGACTCGATGCGGCTGTGACCGCTTTGAGCCTCTTTATTCACGACCTCCGCCCAGAAGCGCAGCTTGAGGTCTCCTTTGTGCGCTATGAAGATGAGGATGCACACATCTGGGTCTCCCTTCCTGCTCACTTCACACCAGAAGCGCGTGAGGACCTAAAGCAGATTCGCAAGATCCATCACTCCCGCTTTGAAAGGACTCAAACGACAACGGCCGATTGCTGCATCTTCGATAGAGATCAAAGGCACCGAAAGAGGCTTGGTCGCAACGCCGACGATCCGAACTGTTCCTTGCAGCTGAAGTCCGAGTTGCTTTACCAAGCGAGAATCAATTAAGCTTTGGGCCGCTCCAGTGTCGACCAAGGCTCTGACGATAGTCCCACCTACACGAAGGGCTATAACAGGCAGAGAAAAAGGACGGAAGGATGCCCAGCTACGCGGCACTCACCACCACCGCCGGTCCGAGCTCAAGCGAAGGGTTGTAGGTCAACATCGTGAGAACTCCCTTCTTGCGGTGTGACTTTCATATACTTTGAATATCCTCTGGGTCGCTGGCCGTCGCGATAAGCGTTCCACTTACAGGCTCGTCATTTATTTGTTCGGTCACCTGGAGCAATATCCAGCGACCTGGGTATTGATCCTCCCATTCCCGAATCTTCTTTTCATCTTTCCTGAGTTTTTTTCGCGAACCATGCGCGTTGTCGGAATGTATAGTCATACACGGGCTCCTTCCAGCTGGCGCAGAGAGGTTGGCACAAAGTTTATGAACATGCATCTTTGCTGTCAAGCTCGCCTAATCATCGCCACGGATTCAGCGAAGATCACATTATTTTACCATAATCCCCATCTCCCTCTGTGCCTCCCTGATAAGCGAGAGATCCGCGACTTCGCTAAGGCGGACATCCCGGTTTATTTTCAAGGTCTGCTTTCTCTCTTCAATCGTCAGGCGAAGTCCTTTTTCGCAGACGCTTGGGTCCTCATTGTAGACCTTGAACACTCCTTCGTAGGTTGCCGTGGCGACCTCTCTGTTGACCTTCAGCCACTCCATGATGAACTGAATAGTTCCGTCGCGGTTTCCCCGAATATAGCGGTTGGCCTTGATGCCCGCCTTGATAACGCGCTTGATCTCATCGGGTTTTTCTTGGATTTTCTTCACGCCGGTTACCAAACCTGTCTCGGGGAAGATCAGGATTTCCTCCGCCCTGGCAAGAATGTTAAACCCTAGTTTCTTCGCCTCGGAATCTAAGGGTGGAGCCAGTATGGTCGCATCAACCAAGCCTTGGGTGAGCCTGATAAAGCGGGCTTCGACCGCTCCAATAGCGACGAACTTCATATCCTTATCGGGGTCGAGGCCAAAGTGCTTGGCCATCACTCGCGCCGCGAAAATCGAAACACCGCCAAAGGTGGAAATCCCCACCGTCTTGCCTTTAAGCTCCTGGACTGATTTGACCTCGGGCCGCGCAACGAGTGCGAGAACGGGAGCCGGCACGAAACAAGCCACCACCTTGACGGGTAATCCTGTCATCGCGCCTCCGACCGACATGCCGGTACCGTAATCCAGGTCTCCACTGCTCAACGCCGCACTGCCCGCTCCGCCGGTGACCCGGATAATCTCGGCTTCGATTCCCTCTTCTTTGAGGAAGCCTGTCTTCTGCGCCAAAGGAAAAGTCATAAACTGGCCGCTCAAGTTAGAGATACTGATTCTAATCTTGTCCGCCGCATGGACCGAGGTGTGGAGAACGAAAAGAGTGACTAAAAGCGTAAGAATCATTTTCATCTCTGGCTCCGTCGTCCGAAATCAAGCTTCGAGGCGCGCGTAGTTCGCATATGGCTGATAGCTTATGGCATATAGTTGGAACCATACGCTATAAGCCATAGGCTATAAGCAGCCTGCTATCCCGCACTAACGCTTCCTGGCCTTGTACAGATCATCGATGAAACCGCTTTCGTCCAGCTCCTTAATGAAGCGGATATCGACAAAGTCCTCAGGCTTTGCGGCCTTTGCCTTAGGATCCGTGCTCGCTAGCGGCTCTAGAATGTTCTTGATCCCCTCCAGGCTCGGGTATTGTTTTGGAGCAAGTTTCTCGTCACTGCTGATGTCATCATAGGTCCTTTCCAAGATCTCCTTGTCCGGCGAGGCGAGATATTTCGCCAGCACCTTTAGTCCTAACTCCCGATCCGTTTTGATGCGGTGGACGGCCTCGATCTGGGATTTAACATACCTCCTGACGACTTCAGGATTTTCCCGGATGAATGCGCGAGTCGTAGCCACCCCTACGCCCTGATAAGGCAGGCGAACATCGACGAGACTATTAAGCCCCCTTTTCTGGGCCATGACGTTGTCGGGTGGGTTAAGCATAGCGGCCTGAACCCTTCCCTTATCCAAAGCACTCAGGCGCTCCGGCACCGTGCCGATCTGCAAGATTGAGACATCCTTACCCGGAGTCAGTCCGAGCCTCTGTAAGGCAATGCGCGATATAAAATCGGCCTGGCCGCCAAAAGTGGCGATGGCAATCGAGCCCCCTTTGAGCTGCTCGGCGGTTTTAATCTCGGGCCGACTCATGAGCCAGTACTCTGAGACGACGTTTCCTCCTGCAATCATCACCGCATCGGCTCCCTTGAGACCGGCACTCACGATGGGCGGACCAGACACCTGACTGATTGGAGTCTCCCGCGCGACCAAAGCCATGGCCGTGATGGTTCCTCCTCTAAAATAGACGAGCTGCACCTCGAGACCATTTTTGCGAAAGATCCCGGCTTCTATGGCCATCCACACTGGGAGCCCGTTCCCGCTGATGGCGTTGTTGCCGACGATTATCTTGGTAAGCTGGGCCGACGCGACGCCGTAAAA
>JAHKKJ010000629.1 GCA_020027655.1 Deltaproteobacteria bacterium
GAGCGATTACGCTACGGCGCAAACTCCCTACTTTCAGGGTAAAACGATCCGCATCATCGTTGGCTATCCAGCCGGCAGCGCCCACGACTTATGGGGGCGGCTGATCGCGACACATATAAACAAGCATATTCCCGGGAGTCCAGCCACCGTCGTGCAGAACATGCCCGGCGCCGGCTCGATGACCGCGACCAACTACGTTTACAGCGTGGCCAAGCCTGATGGCCAGACCGTCGTCGTCAATAACGCGGCGCTTTACTTCGAACAGCTGCTAAAACGGAAAGAAGTCCAATACGATTGGGCGAAGTTCACCTGGGTTGGCAGTATGACCCCCACCTCTGTGTTGCTGTACATGTGGGCCGCCGCTCCGTATAAAACCATCCACGATGTGCGCACTGCCACGGTGCCACCGAAGTGCGGCGCTACGGGCACGGGAAACACCAGCTACTATTTGCCGAAGCTACTCGAAGAAGCCATCGGCGCGAAGTTTCAATTGGTATCGGGTTATGAAGGGGGCGCGAGCATCGAATTAGCCGTGGAGCGCGGCGAAGTGCAGTGCCGCGCCTTTTCCGTTCAGACTTTCTTCGGCCGCGAGCCGTTTAACACCTGGCGGAGCAAGAACCTGGTGCGGGTGTTGGTTCAAGGCGGCAAGAAGCGCGACCCGCGCTTGCCGGAAACGCCGCTGCTGAGTGAGTTGATGGATCAGTATAACACTTCGGAAGCGAATCGCCGGTTAGTGACCGTGATGATGGGATCGGGCGAATTCGGCAGCGCGCCGATGCTGGCGCCGCCGGGGATCCCCGCGGAGCAAGTTAAGATTTTGCGCACAGCTTATGCCAAGGCGCTGACCAGCCCGGAGCTTATGGCCGACGCGAAGAAGCAAGGACTCGACGTCGAGTTGATTCACGGCGACGATCTCGAAGCGCTCGCGAAAGAAGTCATGAACCAACCCGCCGATGTCATCGCGTCGATGAAAAAAGTCATGGGCGAGTAAATTTTTAATGTCCCTTTCGGGAATGGTTGAAAGCCCCCGTCAGCCAGATGTCATTAGTTCTTTAAGGGCCTGGTATACAGGGCCAAGAAGGCCAGATGAAAAGGCGCGCAGGACATCAAAAACTCATACCGAACGGCCAGCATTCTTCGTAACAACCGTGTCGTATTCACCGTTAAGGCAATACGTTCTTATTGACCTCTGAACCGCCGCAAGGCGCAGTGTGATGGATTTCGTTCGCTTGAACTAACAATATATATCTTGTACCGTTACAGGGGCGGATTGGCGGATCGAATATTTTCGCGAGTCTAGCGGGAGGGTCCCGGTCCAAGAGTTTATCGAGCGGCTAATGACGGGAAGAACGGGTCGAAACAATGGTTGGCATCGATATGCTGCGCACCCATGGCTTGTCCCTCGGAAGACCTTGGCTGGCCCCTCTCGGAAAAGGTCTTTGGGAGTTGCGCATACGCTCACGTCGCCAACTTCGCATCCTATATTTCGCCCATACTGGAAAGACGTTCGTCTTGCTTCACGCTTTGGTGAAAAAGACCCGCGAAGTACCTCAGCCGGAAATTGAGACCGCCACACGCCGAATGAAACAATATCTAAGGAGATAGAGTTATGGATGACTTTCAGAAACAATTACAACGTCTCAAGCGCAATCCGATATTCGCGAAGGCTTTTGACAAACGACGAACCGAGGCTGAGGTCGCTTTCCAAATTCGCCGACTCAGAGAAGCCAAAGGTTGGTCACAAAAGGATTTGGCCAAGAAGGTCGGTTGCAGCCAGCAGGCGGTATCAGCCGTCGAACAAGCCGGTTACAAACGGCACTCTCTGCCGTTACTTCGTCGCATCGCCGCCGTCTTAGACGCGGACGTTGTCGTCGCTTTGGTTCCACGCAAAGCCGCGTAGGCTACCTCTGTTACTTTTCTGTCACCTCGGGCGGTAGAAGTGGAATCGTGCATGAAATACACTGACAGCGCAAATGCGCGACGGATATTCTAGCGGAGGCGTGTCAGCCTAGCCGAAACCCAAGAGCCTGTTCAAGGGAGCGTAATTATGAAAGCCATTCGCATTCACAAATTTGGTTCCACCGCGGAGGTGCTTCAGTACGAAGAAGTTCCGATTCCGGAGCCCGGGCCCAACGAACTTTTAATCAAGGTTGAAGCGGCTTCGCTGAACCGGGCGGATTTGGGTCTGCGCAAGGGCACCTATCGCATCGCTCCCGAGGCGTTGCCGGTCATCCCTGGCCGAGAGTTTGCGGGAACTGTCGCCAAGCTTGGCGCCGGAGTTCAAGAATTCAAGGTTGGCCAGCGAGTAGTAGCACACACCGGCACGGGAGGCTACGCGGAGTACGCGCTCGCTAAGGTTTCAGAGACTCTGCCAGTTCCCGACGGCGTTGACTCGGCAGCCGCGGCAGCGATGCCCACAGTATTTCTCACCGCCTGGTTCGGTTTGTTGACGGATGGCAAACTAAAAGCGGGCGACTGGTTGCTCGTGCAGGCTGGCAGTAGCGGCGTCGGCATCGCCGCGATTCAAATCGCAAAGCATCTGGGCGCCAAGGTCATTACGACTTCCAGCGGTGATGACAAATGCAAAAGGTTGCGCCAACTCGGAGCTGACGAGGCGATCGATTACACGAAGCAAGGTTTCGTCGCGGAAGTCATGCGCATCACCACTCCAGCCGGGGGTCGGGATCAGGCTGAGCACTACCAGGAGCGTCGCCACCCCGACGTCATCGAGGGCTTGGATGTGCTTCACAGCTGGGGCATTGACCCATCGGTTCGTCGACAGCCATCCCCCAGGTATCGCGGCGTCGATGTCGTACTCGAGATGATTGGCGGCGACATCTACCGCAAGAGCTTAGAAGTACTAGCGCCAGGCGGCCGCTTGGTTTCACTCGGCGGAGCCTTCGGCGCAGTACCGGACCCACCGCCCGCTCTAACCGATGGGCGCAAGGCGAGCCGCTTCTCGATCACGAACTATCTCAAGGCGAAACCAGAGGACTTCCGTGAGTTGGCTAACCTCCTGAACCTCGTCCAAGAAAAAAAATTTCAAGTGATCATCGATCGGAGTTTCCCCCTGGCAGAAGCGCGGGCAGCGCAGCGCCACCTCGAAGGACGCGGCCACTTCGGCAAGGTCGTACTCAAGATGAGCTGAAAGAGCAAAGAGGCAAAGAACGAACCGCGGGGTCGCCCATTAGCAGGCAGGTCAAGAAGCACAGACTTTTCCTGTGAAATAAATTTCTTTATTTCTTTTCGTTCAACTCGGCCGCTCGTTGCTCTTTAAGTTACGCGCCCCTGTTTTCAGTCATTCGGTGTCGGATTTGGTCCGCACCAGTCACCCATCAGGATCAAGGCCATGGGAGATTTCTAAAAGAGAACTCTTCCCGCCCCTAGCAAGTTCACTTGCTCCAGAAAACTG
>JAHKKJ010000123.1 GCA_020027655.1 Deltaproteobacteria bacterium
CGGTTGATGAATAATCCGGGCTAACACAATCTCCGCCTTGTCAATCAACGCCGGCCTTCTCCACCTGCGAATTTTGCCTCCGCGATTTGCCCGTGCGCCTAGACCTGAATATACTAATTGAACCAAAACTCTTGGTTGACTGCAGACGGGGGACGAAGGGAAACGGCTATGATGGTAAGAACAAGCTCGTGGATGGGCGCGCTTGTGCTTGTGCTTCTGAGCGCCGGAAGCGCCAACGCGAGAGCAACGGCTGAGGGGAATCTCAAAAAGGGCTTCATTCAGTGCGGCGTGAACACCGGCCTTGCCGGATTCTCGCAGCCGGCCGGGGACACTTACCTAAGGGCTCTCGCGGTCGGACTTCTCAACACCTTTCGGGAGCGACGACGGACATCGTACGTCATCCTGCCCCAAGCGCTACGGATTGCGATCCCGCCCTTGGTCAATACGTTTATCGGCTTTTTCAAGGACACCTCCCTCGTCGTGATCATCGGGCTCTTCGATTTTTTGACGACGATCAAGGTTTCCCTCGCTGAGCCGGCCTGGACTGGATTCGGCGTCGAAGCCTATTTGTTTGCGGCCCTTGGCTACTTTCTTTTCTGCTACCCGATGTCGCGCTACAGCCAGGGCTTGAACGGAATACCGCGCCCGGCAGAGGGATTCACATGCTTAGGGAGAATTGAAACTAGGGTCGGAGGGACTACGATCGGATCATAAATGCCAGCCAAATAAAAAACCCCTACTTCAAAATATCGAAGTAAGGGTTCCAACTCGCAGCTGTCAACGGTTATCCAGGGAACCCGTCGGTGGTATTTTGTCCCAGCGTGATTACAGAGAGCGCGTCAGGGCAATCCAGGTGGCGGGAATTAAGCGGCAAAAATTCTCCGTTGCCACTTTACCGAAAGTTCTGAATAGGCCTTCTGCGTCTCTTTGTCTTCGCTACGCTCATAAAAACCACTAGCGCGACTATGGGTACAGCAGTGGTGACCAACAATAGAGTTATGGCATCAAGCAACATAGCGATCCTTTCTCGCTACTAATTTACAGCAACTCCAATGCCAGCCAGCAAACGTTACGCAGATTCAGCAGTTAGCTCCCATCTGTAGCGGGAAAAGGTGGTGGTCGAGTCACGGTATTGATGCCAGGATTGGCATTTGATAGCAGGCACTCAATATAGAAACCCCCTACTTAAAATCGCTCGAAGTGGGGTCATCAATCTGCAACCCTGATTGGGTTAACTTGCGCCCCCCCACAACGACTAGACCGCCGTACGGGCTACGGAAGTCTCAATAGCTAACCGTGGTTTGCCGGCGGCAATTCCGCGTCCTCTCAAGAGCGCGCAAGGTCTTCGAATGAGGGCTCGGGCATCCCCGGCTTCCAAGTCGGATCGCGCAACTCGAGCCGGTTGCCGGTGGGATCGAAGAAATAAAGCTCCCTGCCCGTGAAAAACCCCTTCCCGCGATAGTAGAGTCTATCGATGGGGATTTTCTTTTCGTAAAAGATCTTACACGCCTGCACCAACGTCTCAGGGCTCACGGTGAAGGAATGGTGCACGTTATGATCCTCGACGAATGATTTGTCCACGGTCTCTGCGCGCTGGCAGAGCAGGATGTTGTGGTCCCCGACGTTGAAGCAGGACATGCCGGAATCACCTAGCCGTCCCAGCGGCTTGAGGCCGAGCAGATCGCCGTAAAACTTTTCCGACTCCGCCAGATCGTTCACCGGAATCGACCAGTGCGTGACTCCCTCAATTTTCAGTAATCCCATAGACACCTCCATTTGACTAAGACACCGCCAATCTCTTGCTTCGCGTAAAATAGGCCAGGCCGAGTACGCGCGTCAAGGGGAGCCACACAAAATCCTGGACATCGCACACGGAAAAGGTATTATTGGATTGTAGGGCAAGCATGGCTTCGCTTCTCACCCCTGTAACTCGATGGTTCATCCGATCTGATCGAGCCATGGTTACGAAAGTGTTTCTCCGGAAAAAAAGTTGGTTCAAGACGAGTTGTTTTGCCGCCCTGCTATCCCTCGCCGGGACTGCGGCGATGGCGCAAACCGTCGGGAAAATTCCCCGCGAGGTGATCGATCATGCGGCCGCTCATGGAACGGTGTTGGTGCTGGTGGGTTTGAACGTGCCGTGGCAAATGGAATCACGTCTGAGTGAAGATGAAACACGGGCCCAGCGTGAGGCCATCGCTTCGATCCAGAGGGATCTACTAACCGAGCTGGAGGGAAGAAGATATCAGGTCATTCGCCGTTACGATCGGATCCCGGGTATCGCTTTAGAGGCCGGCGCGGATGTCCTGGCCGAGTTGGCGCGCTCGGCGAACGTAACGAACGTAATGCTCGACCGTCCGGCGGTGGATGCGGCGGCCGCATCGACGGAGAAGGTTCCCTCGCAACTCTTTAAGCGCGTGGCAAGCGATGGCACCGTCCTCGTATTGGCGGGATTGCGGACACCATGGCAGCGCGAAGATCAACTGAGCGAGGACCTAAAGACGCTGCAGAGAAAAGCGATCTTGAGCGCCCAAAGCTATGTCTTGGCGGAACTGGGTGGCACCCAGTTCAAGGTCATGCGGCTATATCGGAGTATACCCGGTATCGCGCTCCGCGTCGGGTTGGATGCGCTGCAGGTATTAGAAAAATCTCCTGCGGTGACCAACGTGGTGCTGGACCGCCCGGTCAGTGCCTCGCGCTAGAGGATCTGTCACGCACCTTGCCGGTGAGGACGCGTGAAATTCTCTGGGAGAATCACATACCAGCGGCATGGCCTTTCGGCGGAGCAAAAGCAGTCGGCCGCATAGATAGCAAGACAGGACTCCGTCGATCGCAGCTTATTCATTTATTCAAGCCAAACCCCAATACTCCTTCTGCGGGTTTGATTCCCCAAAGCTTGCTGCGTAAAGAGGTATTCCCAGACCTTTTAGAGTCCGTCATTCCCGAATGCTTCTATCGGGAATCCAGGCGAGACCGGAGCTGGACCCCCGATTAAAACATTCGGGGGTGACGCCTTTGGGATAAATTCTCATCGCTATGTTCTGATACCCCGTCAGCTTGCTGCGGGGTAGTTGATTAATCCGTTCCGTAGATTTTTAGTAGTGCATATCGGCGTTGGCGCCGCCGGAGACGGAGATCGCCTCACCGGTGATGCTGATGGCCAGCGGCGAGCAGAGGAACACGACCACCTGGGCAACATCCTCCGCGGTGACCAGATGACGGATCAGGCTGCGCTGCCGCAGTTCCTCGAGATAGACATCCAGCGTCTTGCCTTGGCGCTTCGCCTGCTCGCGGTTGCGTACCAAAACTGCCTCAGTGATCGTCGTACCGGGGTAGATGGCGTTCACGTTGATGCCAAAGGGCCCGAGCGTGTTCGCCAGGGACTTCGTCAGGGCCACGCAGGAGATGTTGCGGGCCGGTGTGCTAATCGCGGTGCCCGGCGTCCGTCCGGCGCCGCCGCTCAGGTTGATGATCCGGCCCCAACCGGCCTGCTTCATGTATGGAGCCGCCTCGCGGGCGCAGCGGTAATAGCCGAGAAATTTTTCTTCGAAGTCCTTGACGATCTGCTCGTCGCTGATCACATCCATATTGTCAGGGATGGTGCCGCCGACGCGGGCGGCGCAGTTAGCCAGGATATGAACTCCGCCCAAGGCGTCAGCCGCGTCCCGGACGAATCCTCTGATCGATTCCGCGTTAAGCGTGTCCACAACCAGTGGAACGATACTACGTCCGGTCTCCCGGGCAATTTCCGCGGCAGCCGCGCGCAACGGCACCTCGGTTCTGGCGCCGATCGCTACATCGCAACCCTCGTGGGCCAACTGCCGCGCTATTGCTTTGCCCATGCCGCGGCTGCCGCCGGTGACGATTGCCTTTTTGTCCTGAAGCTGGAGATCCATCTGTCCTCCTCGTTCCGATTTCGTCGATTTCGGTCACGAATACATTTCACGAGCGCGAACAACGTTTTTCCTCTAGAGAATTCTGTCGGAGATTCGAAGTTTTCGATCAAGTGTTACGGGAGACTTCTATGGCCGGAGCAGGATGCGCCACAGGCCCCGGTCCTGTTTTTTTCTCTATCGGGGACGCCAGATACTTTTTAGCGGCTTAGGAGGCCGTCAACCGAAAGAGCGCCTCCGCCGCCGACCAGCAGCGCCGCAGCCATCAGAAAAAGTGCCAGGGTGTACTCGATGCCGCTGTGCTCTCCCGGACGGCGCGCCAGGAAAAAACCGTGCTGCACATGAGATTTGAACATTGCGATACCGATGAAAAGGGCCAACCCCAATGCAAACGGCCGCGTGAGAAATCCGGTAAGGAGGGCGAGGCTGCCGAAGAATTCAATGAACAACCCCAGCGCGCCGATGGGGGTGGGTATGCCCTGCCTGTCTCGCCAGTTGGCGAGATGTGCTTTCAGACCGCGCCCACCGTGCCAACCGAAGATCTGCTGTGTCGAATGGAAGAAAAACGTAACGGCAAGACCCAGACGTAGAAACACAAATGAATAAGATGACGACGTCTCCAGAATCCAAGTCATACGCGACCTCCGTGTGCACTTTACAATTGGGTTTGGTCATTAGCACATTACGCGCCCAAATCAAAATTAAAGGGCGGTCAACCCCGGACGCAATCACTTTGTTACGCCGAGATTAGTCCTGCAGCTTGACCGTTGTCGCTGACATAGGATAAAAGAATGGACGTTTTTGTCTTCGCAGCTCAATGAAGACAATTGTAAATCTGTAAGATGAAAAACCGCGCTCGAAGGAGGGAGTTGATCAATGGAAAATAACCAGCCAAAACACGATCTCTCAAGAAAGAACTCGATCACGACTACGGCGACGGTAGACGGCGCCACCGACAGCGTCGGTCCGGGCGAAGTGGGAGCGGGAACAGGAAGAATTCCCGTCAGCTGGGACCTGGAAGCGGATGTAGTGGTTATCGGCGCAGGGGCAGCCGGGCTGCCTGCGGCGATCAAGGCGGTTGAAGGAGGAGCATCGGTTATCGTTGTCGAAACGAATTACGATATTGGCGGACACGCAATCATAAGCGGCGGCAACACGCCCCTGGGCGGCGGCACGAGCGCGCAGAGGAAGTACGGCATCGAAGACTCGCCCGACCTGGTTTTCCGCGATCTCACGGACTGGTCCATTGTGCAACCCAACGGCTGGCCCGATTACCGGTATAACGACCGCGCGGTGATGCGCGCCTTCGCCGATCATTGCGCCCCGACTTACGAATTTCTGGTAGCCAACGGCGCGGACTTCAAGGATGTCCCGCCGGACAACCAGGGCGGGCACAATTTGGGAAACTCTGCGCCGCGAGAGAATCATGCGGTCTGGACCAAAGGCGCGGGGCCGGAGAGTCCAAACAACCGAGCGGGAACTGGCCTTATTCGACCGTTGGAAAACAGCGCCCGCGCCAAGGGCGTCAAATTTTTGCTGAACTACAAAATGACGAGCCTTATCCGCAAAGGGCAGAATACCGGACGAGTGCTCGGCATCACGGCGCAGCACACGCCGCGAGTGATGCCCGGGCAGACCACGCCGTTAAAGAGCTTTCGCTCCGACGGCAACATCGATAGCACGAAGCCGGCGATGAGTATCCGCGCAAGAAAGGCCGTGATCATCGCCACCGGCGGCATGACCAGCAACTTGAACTTCCGGCGCATGTTCGACCCGAGGTTGACGGAGGTGTTGACGGTTGCGGGCGAGCCCTACACCTTTCAGGACGCCAGCGGCGAACTGGCGGCGATGGCGATCGGCGCTTCGCTCTGGGGCTTCGCGAACCAGACGTTGGAGAACGGCGACAACATCCGCACCCAGCGGGTGCTGGCGACGAAATGGAATTACATGACGTGGGAGCTTGAGTTTCCGCTCTTCCCGCTGGTGCGCGCCACCGGCCTGGCGGTGAAAGATTGGCACAACCTTATTTTGGTCAATCAGGTGGGCAAACGATTCTACGACGAGACCAAGGGCGATTACCCCCACGGCAACGTCTATAACGAAATCAACCCTTACACGCCCAACGACTATCGCAACAACGAGAGGATCGATTACCACCCCAGCAAATATAACTTCTTCAATGCCGCCGTGGCGATGAACGAATATTCCGGACCGCCTGATTATTCCGCGGGGCCGCTGTGGGCGATCTTCGACGCGGACGCGGTGGCGCGGAACAAATGGAAGGTTACGCCGCCCTACGTGGACCCGGATGGGTATTTCTTCAGCGCGGATACGCTGACGGAGCTTGCCAGCAAGATCAAAAACGAGTATCAAGCAAAGCCCATGAAGGGCGAGACGCTGAGAGCGACGGTGGAGCGCTACAACTCTTTCGTTGACGCCGGCGAAGACCCCGATTTTGGTAAACCTAAGCCGAAATACAAAATCCAAACGCCACCCTTCTATGCGGCGTGGGCGACGCCCAACGTGCACGACACGCGTTCCGGCTTAAGAATCAATGCTAAATGCCAGGTAATGGACATGAACGGTCAGGTTATTCCGGGCCTCTATTGCGGTGGCGAGTCTGCCGGTGGCTTCAATCAACATGGCTTGGGCAGATGTACTACTCAGGGTTACATCGCCGGTATAAACGCAGCCGCTGAAAAAAGCGACGAGTAGGGTCATCCGAAGGATCAATCGGCAAAACCCGAAGGAATAACACCTGGTCTCTTTTTAGTCTCAGCGGTAGCCCGGATAAAGTGACCTCGCGCTGGAGAAATTTTTCGTCACCAGCGTGATATGGGCCGTCTGCCGGGACCGATTTGCACTGCTTGACAGAGCCCGCGGAATGGCGTGAGAATCAGGCTATGTCAGAACTTGGCGACTACGCAAGGTCGAAAGGAGAAGGACAGTGACATATACGATGATATCAGCCGACGATCACATTGACTTGGGGTATTTGCCCAAGGACTTGTGGATAGAACGGCTGCCCAAGTCTTTGCGGGATCGCGCGCCGCACGTCGAAGACAGGGGAGAGAAGGGTGAATTCTGGGTGTGCGATGGCGAGACGTGGGCTGACTATCGTGGCGAGCGGTGGTTTTCCAGGCCCAAACGAAACCCGCTGGCTCTGGATAGGGGCGGAGTCGGCGAACCCGGGCGGCCGACGAACCCGGACAAACGCCTCGCCGATATGGATCGCGACGGCGTCGAGGCGTCGCTCATGTTTCCGCCGATTATCGCGATGCAGGTGGGTGAACCCGAGCTGAGAAATGCTTGCGTCCGAGCCTACAACGACTGGGCGCTAGAGTTCGGCAAGACCGCGCCGAAGCGCTTCTTCCCCGTGGCCATGCTCTCTTCCGTCGACCCGGAAGCCGCCAGAGATGAAGTCGTCCGGGTGGCTAAGTTGGGTTTCCGCGAAGCGAACTTCCTGGTCAACGACGTCACTCTCCAAATGAACTTAAAGCCATGGGACGTGTTCTGGGACGCGGCTGAGGACGCCGGCATCGTCGTATCGTATCACGTTGGCGGCAGCACACAGTCCGGAACGGTTAGGGCTACGATAGACGCCATGAAACCTGGTGACCGGCAAGGCGTCTTCGATATGGGGCTCAGCAACGGCGCAACGTCTTTTTTCAATCCGTTTGTAAATATGTTCAACTTCGGAACCTTGGAACGCCATCCCAAGTTGAAGTTCTGTCTCGCTGAATCCGCGATCGGCTGGATCCCGTTCGTCGTCCAAGAGATGGACTACCGTTACAAGAGGCAATTCGAGCGCAAAAAGGCCGACGACATCCCACTCAAAGCGATGCCCAGCGAGATCTTCAAGCGCCAAGTTTGGGCGACCTATCAAACGGATTTGGTGGGACTGTACTTGATACACTTCTTCGGCGAAGGTCACATCATGTGGGGATCAGATTACCCGCATCCCGACAGCACGTGGCCGTTCTCCAAAGAGATCATCGACAAGGACTCGGCCCATCTATCGCCGGAGATGAAGAAGAAGGTTATTCACGACAACGCCGCGGCCCTGTACGGACTGGGGAACTGAAGCTGCGGCCTGAAAGCTTTGAAGCCGGTTGACTTTGAACTATAGAACCTTGAACTTTGAACGGCCTGATCGTCGCGCAGGGCTTGACACCTTTTCCTCACTCTGGTACCCGTCGCGACGACAGCTGAACTTTTCGATGTTGACTCAAGGGAGGATTACTCATGGCAGATGTTGAACCTCGCGGAGCGGTGCATTGGATCGATCATTACGTGGTCGGGACGAACGATTTATCCGGCTGGGCTGACTGGGCGAATAAAGCCACCGGCCTTCCCCCAAGGCCGATCAACGGACTCACCACTAATATGAGAAAAAAGAATACGCCGATATTCTGCTTTATGTGGTGGGAGGGTGGCTCGTGTCGCATCGGCGCTTTTCTGCAGCCCGAGAACTACCCACCA
>JAHKKJ010000630.1 GCA_020027655.1 Deltaproteobacteria bacterium
AGTAATTCAAGCCATTTGCCAACGTGGTGGCGCCTGATTTCGCCGCTGTCTTTTTATGGCGTCGGTGGAACCATTCACTGGAACATTGAATTGCAAAAGAACTTGGCTTCGGCGGACGGCTGGAATATCCGCGGGAAACTGAATCTTGCCGACGCTGAGTTCAGGCACAAGACAACCGGAAGAAAGATCGACCATCTCAACGCAGATATTGCGTTTCTGGGAACCGAGGCTCTTTTGGAAAAAGGTTCTTTTCGTCTAGGTTCGTCCCTGATTGCGGTCGCAGCCAAAGTCCCAGACCTAACTCAACCAAGCGCTCGCTACCAATTACGGTCGCCGGAAGTCCACCTTATTGATCTGCAAACGTTTCCCGCCGGTAAACCAAACCGGATTAGAAACGTGACAGCCAGCGGCGAAATTCGATGGCAGGACGACGCTCCCTCGCTGAAGGGAGCCCTTTCGTCTTCCGAAGGGAATCTGGAAGATATCCCTTACCGCGAACTGCAAGCAGACGTAACGTGGTCGCCAAAGGGTATAAGTTTCAAAAATCTTTCGTTACAGGCTTTCGACGGGGTGCTGCGCGCTGACGGTTACTGGCCCGCTGGAGTCGACCCGGCGCAACGCTTCACGTTGAAGTCTCAATCTGAATCCATACAATTGGGATCCCTTCTGAAGCAAAAATTTCCGCAGTTAAAAAATCGCCTCGAGGGACAAGTGAATTTTCGCGGTCAATTCGACGCCGCAACCCAAAATGGGTCGATCGTCGCAGAAACCCTTCAAGGATCTGGCGAGAACGTGATTCATCACGGCACAATTCGGGACTTCAATTTGATTGCGAAGATTATCCCCGGCGGGGGCGGCGATTCCGGGTCATTCCGCCTCCCGGCCAGTCTCGCGGTTTTAGTGGATCGGCCGTATACGCCGTTTGACACTCTCAAAGCCAACTTTAAGGTTGGTGGACAACGGATTCGCACCGACGATTTGTTACTCGTGACACCGGACTACACCATCACCGGATCAGGCTGGGTCGGGTTTGACAGAACGACTCAATGGAACGGATTGCTGGTTTTTTCGCCTCGCATTACGCAAGAACTTCTGCACGAGTATAAATTGATCCGCTATCTGCTCGATCGACGCGGGAGACTGTCCATCTCGTTCCGCGCGGAAGGCAAATTCCCAAATGTCAATGTGAGACCGGAAAACCGTGCGGTGGCCCAAGTGTTCCGCCGAAGCTTTCCGCAAAAGGCCGGCGAGCCCGCCGTGGGCGGCAAGAGCACAGAGAAGAACGAAAGGAAAAATTGGCTTCCGGAGTCCCTCGAACAATTGCTCAAGCAATAAACGTCTGATGCTATGGAACTACGAGACATTTATCTCGAAACTTTGCCTGAGCACATCGCCTACGTGAAGTTTATCTTCGAGTCCTACGAGGAAGTGGGAATCATCCGAACCGTCGACCGCAAGAAAGCAATCATCGTGCTTCTGGCCATGAATGACTTTTTAGACACGGCACGAAGCATTTTGGACGCGATCCAGCGCGACGTGCCGCTCATGGAAATTCCGCGGCCGGCCGATATGGGCGATGACTGGTTCATGACGGAGCTCGCAGTGGAGTCTTCGTAGTGCTCCTAGCCCGGATTATTCACTCGTGACAACGCTAGAGCTAGCGGAGCGAGCCCTCCGGCGTGAAGGCAATGGGTCTGTGCCTGGGAGCGGCCTGCAAACCGAATTGGTGGAGCGAACGCGTGGAAAAAATGCCAGCGGTGAAGCAAGCACCAAAAAACGCGTTGAAGCTGTTCGTCTCTGTGCCTCACTCCTCCAGGCTCACCCCGCTAGCAACACAGTGTCGAGGCTTTTTCCTCTCGCGCGTGAATATTCCGGGCTGGGATATTGGAACAGTGGAGTGGTGAAATACTGGAGCGCTGGGATGTGGAAGCATTTCAATCCATCACTCCAATACTCCAGGACTCCAACACCTCGCGGGCTGAAACCCCTAACAAGAGAGTAGCTGCTAGACCCCCCCATGAACAAGGATTCCCAAGCCACAGCTCTGGCCCCAGAACGCACGCGGCAAAGAATTCTCGATCTCTTCGCCAAAAAGCCGAAAACGCGATTGACGCCCGGCGAAATACAGAAACGCGCGGGATTTGGGCGCGACGAGCTTCAGCGGGTTATCGACGCCTTGCGGGAACTCACTCGCGAAGGCCGAATCGTTCGCATGAAGAAAAATCACTACGCGCTGCCGGACGCGCAGAACTTGGTAACGGGACGGGTCCACGCGCACCCGGACGGCTTCGGTTTTCTCATTCTCGACGATAAGGGTGCGGAGGATCTCTACCTCAATCGCCGCGAGATGCGCCGCGTGATGCACGGAGACCGGGTCATGGTGCGGGCCGATCGAAAGAAGCGGGGCGGCGTGGAAGCTCACGTCGTGCAAATTCTGGAGCGCGCACAAAAACGGCTCATCGGGACCTATAATGAGTTCGATGGCAGGGGCTATCTCATTCCGATGGATCCGCGAATCGGCACCGCCATTCCCCTGCAGCAAACCGCAGTGAAACCCGCGACGGGTAAAGTCGTCGCCGCGGAGATTGCACGGTATGGGACGGCCATGTCGGGGCCAGAGGGAAAACTGGTGCAGGTGATTGGGGACCCCGATGATCCGGAGCTTCAGGCTCAATCGATCGTCTTCCGTTACGGTCTCGCCACGAATTTTTCCGAGCCGGTGCACCGGGAAATTGCGCTGGGCTCGTTCGCCGTTAACGAAAACGAGATTGCCGCGCGAACCGATCTCAGAAATTTACCGATCGTTACCATTGACGGCGAGCTAGCGCGGGATTTTGACGACGCCGTTTGCGTGCGAAAAACCAACAGCCATTACGAGCTTTTCGTCTCTATTGCCGACGTTGCCTTCTACGTTCGACCGGGAACCGCCATCGATCAAGAGGCCTACAGCCGGGCGACGAGCGTCTATTTTCCGGATAGAGCCATCCCCATGCTTCCTGAGGCTCTCTCCAATGGCATCTGCAGCTTGAATCCCAATGAGGATCGGCTGACCAAGACCGTGGCCATGGAAATCAACGGCAGAGGCGAAGTCGTCCGCAGCCGCTTCTTCAACTCGGTGATTCGCAGCCAGGAACGCATGACCTATACCGCCGTCCGGCAGATTTTGCTGGACAAGGATCCCGAGTGTTTAGAGCGTTATCGAGATCTCGTCGATGAGTTCAAACTGATGGAAGAGCTGGCACTCTTAATTTACGAAAGTCGCAGAGCCCGAGGGAACTTGGATTTCGATCTCCCCGAGGCAGAAATTATCCTCGACATCCAAGGGATGCCTGAGAATATCGCGCGCGCCGAGCGCAACATTGCCCACCGGATCATTGAAGAATTCATGATCGCCGCCAATGAGGCGGT
>JAHKKJ010000631.1 GCA_020027655.1 Deltaproteobacteria bacterium
TTATAGAGCATCATCTCGCGACAGGTGCGCGAGATGCCGTTGGACTCGCTGGGCGGAAGCCCGACTAGGATCGCCGTAAAAATCGGATCACGCCGGTGCGTAATGGCTTTCACGTCGATAACAGGCCGCAACCCCCGTTCCGCCATGAGATAGCCGGGATAATCGCTGAAGGGCTCACCCCGCTCCATGGCATCAGGAGAAATCTCTCCTTCGATGACGATTTCCGCTTCTGCCGGAACTTCTAAAGGAATGGTCTTGCAGCGCACGAGGTCCACTGGCCGCCCGCGGATGGCACCCGCCACCAAGCGGTTCGCCGCGTTTCACCGCCGCCGGATGGTGATAAAGCATCGCGTGATGCGTGCGCGCAATGCCGGCGATGAGTTTATGCCGACCGCGGAAGTGACCGCTGTACATGCCGACGTTTCGCATTCCGGTTTCGGGATCTTTAGTGATAAACGGCGCGGTAAAGCGAATGCCGCAACTAAAACCTGGCTCTTCCACGGGAGCCGGCAAATCCGTGAGACCGAACTGGTTCAGTCTTGATCCACTGTAGACTTCTTCATGCAACGGACTGAAGTCAACGATCCGCGGCTGCAGAGGTTTGGCGAGCGCCCGGTGCCACTTCTCATAGATCGCTGCGGGATCTTCGCAGCCCATACCCAGGCCCAGTATCTCCCTGGACGATCCATACATCCCCGTGGCGACCCTGACAGCGAATTGTCTTCCGTTACCGTCGCAAACCTTTTCGAATAACAGAACCTGCCGCTTGTCGTCAGGCAGGCCTCGATACTGCAGACGCATCAACGGCATCAATTCGGTATCTTTGTTGACGCGCTGCCGCCACCGGTACAGTTTGCCTCTTCTTTCCAAGTCATTAAGAAATGCTCGGAAATCGCCAAAATAATTATCGTTTCCTAGATTCATTTTTTCTCCGCGGTACTTAAATCCGATTTCATTTCTACGGCAGAAGTTTCTAAGCCACTTTCAATGCGGGCTCGCGAACCTTGTCCAACTTTTCTTTCGATTGATTTCCTATCCGGAGATAGTCTTTCACTGTCATGTGGTCCGCAGTTTGTCCCACTCTTCCTGCGGGAATGATTTACTGGCCTGAGCAAATGACCAAGGCGCAAATCACAGAGCCACCCGAATTGTGCGGTCTGCAAGGCAAAAAATCTCATGAAATTCCAAAGCAACCGAGTTGGACGAACTTGGCCTAGGATGCTCAATTTCCATCGATCTTAGGTTCGCAAGGATCACGGTTGTGATATTGATTATCTATATAGTAATATTTTATATGTCAAGTAATTATCGTTGAATTGCTTCAAAATCCTCGGCCGTCCTAAAGGAAGTTCAAAAAATGAAACTGCGAATTGAACATCAACACTTGGGTAATCGCGTTTGCGAGATGGTCTTTTTCTTTTTGTACGGATTAGTCCGAGTACTGCCGATATCACTGTTTCGCAAAACGGCAGGTCCGTTCCTCCATGTATTCATCCGTTTCGCGATTCCCAGAAAGAGAGTGATCAGGAATCTTTCGGGGGCTTTCGGTCGGAGCTACTCAGGGGCTACCAAGGACGGTCTGGCTAAAGGAATTCAGGAACATTTTTTTCGAAACCTGTTCGATTGCATGTTGCAGCTTGCCGACGATCAACACGCGATGAAGATCGTCCACATTGAAGGCAAAGAACACCTCGATTCAGCGCTCCGCAAAGGCAAGGGCGTCATTGCCTTCGGAGCGCACATAGGCAATTTTGTCCTGTTAGGGACGTACCTCGGACTGAATGGGCACCGGTTTCACACACTCTTTCGAATCCCAAGCGACAAACGGATCCAAAAGCTCATTGCAACGTTTCTCCCGAATTACCACCAATCTGTAATTCCGTCGCGGCCAGCGAGAAGTGCGGTAACAAGAGTCCTCGCCGCACTCAAGAGAAATGAGATCGTTCACATCCTGGGAGACAATTTAAAGAAAGGCAGCGTTGACGTGCTGCTGTTCGGACACCAAGTGCCATCTCCCCGTGGGCCCATCAGTTTAGCGCTAAGGTCAGAGGCGTCTGTAGTTCCGATGTACTTAGTTCGAAACTACGTCGGCGATATGAATCTAATCATAGAGCCTGAGATCGAACTCCTACGGAGCGGTTCTTTAGGGGAGGACATCGCGACCAACACTCGCCGTATGGTTCGATACCTCGAGTGCTTGATTGGAAAATATCCCGATCAGTGGAACTGGTTAACGGTTCGTTTGAACAAGCATCATCTCGATCGAGCCCCTGATTTAAATGTTACCGACTCCTCTAATCTGGACCAACTTCCAGAGGATAGAAAAAAGGATGCAGCGGGTGTGAGGAGGGTCAAACTCCCGACCTTATGCTTGGCAAGCATCAATGAAAAAAGGACTGTGTGATGCTAGTTTCGCGAAGCTACGAAGAATCCTTTTCCTGACAATTCGCTTTCTAAGTGTAGGGTTTTCTTGACAGCTGGCTGAGGACAGTCAAAAAAACAACAGACCTTTCAATAGCGGGCATATGGTTTGCTGTATGCCTCCCCGTAGGGCGTTAGGTCCATGGAGAGCAAAGACGGACACTGAAGCGCGCGGAATCGTCAAAATAACTTCCTCACCCGCCGCTCTAACTCCATCCGGTTTTTGTCAGTCCATTCCTCGTACAACCCTAAACCCGTGCTTCAGTGTTCCCTTGCCGTCGTAGAACGCGCGTCCAGTTAAAGGGGGTCTACGTGTCGTGAGCTATCCAAATAAACGAGCAATGATTCAGCAGATATTAGCGAAAAACGGGTATTTTGACTGGTACATAGCCCAGCCGGATACACAAAACCCCGATAGTTCTAATCCCAAGTGCATCCTCGTTAACTTTGCTGAAAAAAAGAGAGCCGAGCTAGTAATTCCGCACGAGTGGTTCCAACGATATCACCGAATCGCAAAGCTGATCAGATTAGCGGTTCAGCATTCTACGCCAGCTACATCGCGGGCTACAGCAATTCTGCATAGACAGAGCCGTACAATTGAGGTCCCGTTCAATGAAGCTCAGTTGCATTACTGCAATTGCACCTTACCGAGATTGGGAGCTTAGACCTCGTGTATGTTTTTTAGAATCCATGACCGTATTCAAATCCCTCGCTATATCGAGACTGCCACGGTCCTACGGGGCACTAAACGCAAAACAGTTAGTAAAACTCAGCCGCGCAAAAATTGGCATAGCGCTTGTGTAGAATTTCCCATTCCCCCAAGGAGCTGGCTCGCTCCCTGCGTCCTTAGTTCGGACACCTATGGACATCCCGCCCAACTTTGGCGTCAAGCAATTCAAGAAAGAAAAAGAAGCCACCGGCTTTCTACGACGATTTGGATTTGAATTAATCCTTAGACGGTCCGATTGCGACGTGTGGGAAACCAAAGAAAAGCCCTTGATTTCTCAAGGGCTTAAAACTGGAGCGGGTGAGGAGGGTCGAACTCCCGACCTTATGCTTGGCAAGCATACGCTCTAGCCAACTGAGCTACACCCGCATGCCTATATC
>JAHKKJ010000124.1 GCA_020027655.1 Deltaproteobacteria bacterium
CTTCTGAACCTTCGCCTTCAGCTCTGGCCATTCAAAGGGCTTAAGGATGTATTCATTGGCACCTTTGGCTTCAGTCCCATAACTGACCTCATTAACTCGCAGGCATTTCAAGCTTGAAGGGTTGTTGCGCCGGCAAGGTGAAATAGAATGTACTGCCTCTTCCTACTTCACTTTCCACCCAGATTTTACCGCCATGCATTTCCACAAGCGCCTTCGAAATGGCCAGACCCAATCCGCTGCCTCTGGGTTTTTGCTTGGCTATATTGGTAACCTGATAAAATTTGGAGAAGATTTTATTCGTCTCTTCCGGAAGAATGCCTGGACCCGTGTCGGCAACCGAGATTTGAACGTAATCATGATCACTTTTTTCAAGCGCCACAGTCACCTTACCCTCTTGTGGCGTAAACTTGACCGCATTGCCAATAAGGTTCACCAGTACCTGAGTGACTTTGTCTCGATCCGCCCAAACGGTGGCGCTGGGGTCGGGAGACGGCACTTCGATCCGAATGAGCTTTTCCGTTGCTAGAGGCTTCAGGTGTTCCGCGACCTCTTCGGCAAGCGCGGTCAGAGGAACCCTCGTCGGCCGAACCTCGACACGCCCGGACTCAATCCTGGAAAGGTCGAGCAGATCATTGATAAGCCGCGAGAGCCGGTCGGTATTTGACTTGATTCTAACAAGGTAACGAATCTGTTTCTCGTTGAGCGACCCCGTGAGACCATCGAGCATATTCTCCACGGATCCCTTGATCGACGTCAGTGGAGTCCTGAGCTCGTGAGAGACGTTCGACACGAAGTCCGACTTCAATTTATCAAGCTCCTTGAGCCGCCGCTCATAGCGCTTTTTCTCGGTGATGTCCTTCGCTATGCGCAAAAAGCCGACGATTTTTCCTTGCAGGTCTCTAATCGGCGAGACCGACAGAGATAAATAAATCATCACTCCATCTTTCCTTTTGCTCCGAACCTCGATGTCCCGAAGAGCGCCGGAAATCTGGACTTTCGCGCGCATTTCTTCTAGTTCGTGGAAACGTTCCGATGGCAGCAGAATCGCGAGATGTTTTCCTACCACCTCGTTTTTATGGTAGCCAAAAAGAACTTCCGCCCCGCGATTCCAGGTGAGGATCCGATCATTCAAGTCCGTAGAGATAATCAGGTCCGCGGCATTTTCGACTAGATTTTCAACGTAAGCTTTGCTCTTGTTGACCTCCTGGTAGAGTTCAGCGTTTTCCAACGCCGCCCCAAGTTGGGAGCCAAAAGCCATGAGGAGCTTAATTTCTCTCTTGCGAAACCTATGTAGTCGGCGACTCCCTACGACCATTATGCCAAGTACGCGGTTCTTGGACATAACCGGGGCGGCAGCCGTTGAGATCACCCCGTCCTGTTCCATAGAGCGGTTCTTGTAGATCGGGTTCTTACGTATATCGATGCAGATATACGGTTCCTTAGTTTCGAACACGATCCTGGATACGTTGCGCCGTTCTGCGCCTATGGGCGCAACGCCCGCCAGAAATTCGGGAGAGCGCAGGCCCCGGGCAACGCGCACCAACATATTTTTGTTCTGTCGGTCCAAGGTCCGGACAAATCCCACGTCGAAACCCAGAATTTCAAGTGTTTTATCCAAGGTGTCATTCAATATCTTTTCGATATCGAGGGATTGAGTGGCAACTTCAGCAACGGTCAGGAGTGCCGTAAGATAGCGGCTCCGTGCCGTTAGTTGATCTTTTGAGTAATGGGTAGCTGGAGAAGAGGGCTTCAGTGCGGGTAGTGCCTCGGACATCGTGCTGTCATCGTTTTGGAGAATAATCGAGATTCTGTTCGATATAGTCCACAAGGCCAGACTTTTTCTGGGCCCAATGAAACAATATCTTTTCGATGTTCATGTCCTCTGCGGCTGGATTGCCCTGGAATGCCGCGTTCAGCGTGCCCACCGAGCAGCCTTTAATCTTAATCGGCACCGACCTGCGATGCGTCTCGTCATAGAAGTTTTTCCCGATCTCTTGACTCCCTGGACTTTCCGGTTTTGATGTCCACTTTCGGGGAACAAGCTGTCCCGGGGCCGCATTTAAGCAATCGCTATATAGTTTGGACGGGTGAGTATCACCAAAGCGAATGTCTATCGGCGCGAACAGGTAACCCTTCTGGACTCTGATTCTAATCGCTTGTATATCCTCCACCCATCCCACAAAGACCGGGCTGTCTATGGTTCCGCTCCTGTTGAGACGACACGAGACCCATAAGATCGTCCTAGAAAGAGCTGGGATTGCTTTTACTTCGTAAAGCACCAACGCGAGACTGTTTTGGATTCCTGCGAAATGCGTAGAGTGACGACCAAATGGAATTCGGTGGCGCTGCGGCCGCGGTCGCGCCATAGGTTATCTCCTTTTCTTGCCCAAGCGCCAAGCCTTTTTGCTGGGACCTAAAGCCGAGAGACTCGAAAATGCTTCGTCTGGTTTTCTAACTCGATGATTTATCGGATACCTCAATTGAGTTTCCTTTGCAAGCTATTGTATTAGTTCAATTACTCAAACAAACTCGCACTCCCGTGGAGGTTTGGGGGGACGTGGACTTTTGACTTCAATCGAGACCGAAGCGAGGCCCCGCGCCCAACCACATCATCAGCAGGTTAAGCAATTATCGGGCTAGCTTTCTTGTTATCGTGCGGCAGTTGAGAATCAAGGATTATTTGGGAAAATATCTTTAGATCTCGCGAACCTTGTATCTATAAAGATACAAGTAGTATCGAAAGATGATTTTATCCTTCAGCTGACAATACCAGGCTCAACAGGGATTGACATTGAAAAGCTTCTTACACTACGGTCAGAGCAGCACGAAGTTCGAACGATCAAAGGAAAGAGCTTATGAGCGGAACCGCGTATAAAGACTTCTCTAAAGACGAGTTGGAATATCAATATAACCCCCGAGAGTCCGTCCCGGAATATCCGGAGCTGGCCAAGCGACGAGCCGAGGCGAGCCGCAAGGCGCGCTCGGCTCTAAAGTCTTGGCTCAATGTACCCTACGGGAGTTCGCCTCGTGAGATTTTGGATATTTATCCGGCGGACAAGCCGGGAGGTCCGGTGCTTATTTATATCCACGGCGGCTACTGGCGTACCGGCAGCAAAGACGATAATTGCAACTTCGCGCCGGCGTTCGTGCACCGCGGTGTCACGGTCGTCCTCGTCGAGTACGACCTGTGTCCCAAGGTAGGGGTCACAGATATTGTCCGTCAAACGCGTGCTTCGATTGCCTGGGTTTACCGAAACATCATGCGCTACAGCGGCAATCCATCGAAGCTCTACGTCTCCGGCCACTCCGCAGGGGGCCATCTCACGGCGATGGCTTTGGCGCATGACTGGGAAAAGGAAGGCCTGCCGCGAAATCTCATCAAAGGGGCCGTGGCCACTTCCGGTGTCTATGATCTGGAGATGGTGATGCAGATCAGCGTCAACGAGCAGGTTCGCATGACTCCGGAGATCGCCAGAGAGAACAGTCCGTTCCTTCATCCCCCGCTGCCGATCTGTCCGGTGATCGTCGCTGTCGGCGGCGCCGAACCTAAAGGCTGGCAGCAAATGTCTGAGGATTATTTTAGGCTCTGCAAAGAACGCGGCTTGAATTGCCAATATCTGATCGTCCCAGGCGCCAATCACTACACCATGTCGGAACACCTCGCCGACGCCAACAGTCCGCTCACGCAGGCGATGTTCAAGCAAATGGGGTTATAGGCCGTTTAAACAGTTGAGGCGATAAACTAGCCAAAGATATTTGAAATTTTCGATTGAATTTTGGATTACGGACTCCAGACAAAGATGACTCGCGCAAAGACGCAAAGGCGCCGAGGTTCGGAGAAATAGGTAAATGTCTTACTTTGCGTGCTTGGCGTCCCTTCGACCTTGCTCAGGGCATGCTTGGCGCGATAATTTTCTTAAAGTCATTTTGTTGAACATTTGACAGGTAAGAATCTGATGCCCTACTGCATGCCGCCCGATCCGAACACGCGGAAGCCCTGTTTCACGACGCCGGCCAATTCCTGCGACAGCCATTTTCATATCTTCGGTCCGCCGGAAACGTTCCCTTTTTTGTCGACTCATGAATACACGCCGCCCGCCGCACCGCTGGAGCACTACTTGAAAATGACAGAAGTCATCGGCACGCAGCGCGGCGTGGTCGTTCAGCCCAGCGTGCACGGGCTCGATAACGCAGCCACGCTGGATGCCATCGCCAAGTCAGGCGGTCGCTTCCGCGGCATCGCGCGCATCGACGACAAAACGCCGAAGAGCGAACTGCAAAAATTACATGAAGGCGGCGTGCGTAGCGTCCGTTTCAACTTGCTCGATCGGCCCCGCGGCAATGTACAGCTCGACGTCCTCGATCGCTGCGTGGAACATATCGTGGAGTTCGGTTGGTCGGCGGACCTACACATCGATCCAAAAAATCTCTTGGCGCAAGAGCAGCGCATTCGGTCCATGCCGGTCCCCGTGGTTATCGACCATATCGCGCGGATCAAGCCTGCCGAAGGTCTAGACCAGCCGGCTTTCCAACTGCTTTTGAATCTGTTGAAAGCTAACCACGTATGGGTGAAAGTGAGCGGCGCAGATAAGATCTGCAATACGAAAGTGCATTCTTACTTTGGGCTGCCATTCGTTGAAGTGATTCCTTTCGCTCGCGCGGTCATCGCCGCCGCGCCTGACCGAATCATCTGGGGAACCGACTGGCCCCACTCCAACAATTTTACTCCGGGACATACGCCTAACGACGGCGATCTGTTGGATCTGCTTGCCGAGTTTGCGCCAGATGCGCACGTTAGAAAAAAGATCCTGGTGGAAAATCCTGCGGCGCTTTACGGATTTCTTTAATTAATTTAATACTGTGTTAGTCTGATCTAGACGTCAGTTTGCTTAATGTCTGAGGTTAATGGAACCTATCCAATTTTTTCAGGTTGTAGTTTTTAAGGATACAAACCGATGAAATACTATAACCCTCGTCGAGATAAGCAGATCTTTTTCATCGTTGGTGTAGCGACGTTCTGTGCCGTCGCTGCCACAAACGTATCAGCCACAACAATCAAAGGGAACGTCCGATACGCAGGGACCCGAGTGGAAAAGAAGACATTCCCTGTAACGATTGATCAATATCTGTGTGGCAAAGAAAAAGAAGCCGGGGACTTGGTGCTTTCCTCCGCCAATGGAATCCGCAATGTCGTCGTGTCCCTCCACGGTGTCCCAGCCGGGTCGAAAGCGCCGGTGAATCCTGTGCCTGCAAAAATGGATCAGAAACAATGCGTATTCGTACCTCGGGTGGTCGTCGTACCGGTCGGCGGAACCGTGGAATTCCTCAACAGCGACCGGTTGTTACATAATGTAAGAGGCGGCGGCAAGGAGAATCCCCCTTTCAACCGTGCGCAACCGCACGCGCGGACGATTGCGATCGGGTTCAAGAGCCCTGAGGTCCTTCGTGTGGATTGCGATCTCCACTCCTGGATGCGTGGTTGGATAGTAGTCGCCGAACACCCCTTCTATTCTGTGACCAGCGAAGAGGGTGAGTTCGTCTTCGAAAACGTACCGCCGGGGAAGTATAAGCTTCAGGCCTGGCAGGAAATCCTGGGACGCGCCAGCCAGGAAGTCACTGTGGCGGGCGAAGGCACTCAGACCGTCACCGTGCGCATGGAGAAGAAGTGAGGTCCAGCCTCTACCCGGTCAGCTAAGGAACCACGGTAATTTTTTTTGCTGCTTCCCAGGCCGCAGAATGATTCGGCTCCTCCAGCGCGCGAAGTGATCCTCCCTCATCGAGTGCAATCGTGAAGGTGACTTTAGGGAACGAATAGACCGGGTGGAGATAAACTCGTGAGATCTCTGAGGTATTGATGTACAGAGCGATGTACCGGATGAAGTGCTCGCTGAGCGCCGGGTGCTCGCCTCCGCTCCCGACCGAGACCGTAACATCAAACCATTGACCTCGCTTGACCGTATCCGGCGCAACAATTTTCGGAGTGTGCTTGGCATCGAAAGATTTACGCACCTCCTTGAACTCAGGGGTAAACTGCTCTGCCTGTCCCGCCCACACACGTGGCGTCAGCTTGGCGATAACGATCTGACCTAGAGCGAGACCGAGCACCACGATGGCCGCTACGAGCCACTCCCTGTGACTGCTAGTCATTTGGATTCTCCTCCTGTTATCGATCTCTGTTCGAACTTTTTATGGCCCGCGCCAGCGGAGAACGTCATAAGCCAACACCCCGTCTTGCTTTCCTGCCACTCTTAGGAGCCCTAGGTCGCGAACCTCTACAAACTCTTTCACGCGCTCATAGGTACTGCCGGTGATTAGCATTTGTCCTGGTCCGGCGTTCGACTCGAAACGCTGGGCGACGTTTACCTCGTTACCGATCACGGTGTAGTCCGTCCTGCGTTCCGATCCTATATTTCCGGCGATAACAGTTCCGGTATTGATTCCGATTCCCATGTGGAGATGAAGGTCAGGGAATCTGGCGAAGCTGACACCTTTTAGCCGCTCCTGCATGACAAGCGCGCAGCGCACGGCACTTGAGGGGTGATCTTCGTGACCGATCGGCGCTCCGAAAAACGCCATAAATCCGTCTCCTCGAAATTTGTCGAGGGTGCCTCGGTGCTCAAAGACGATATCGATCACGTGTGTCAGATAAACGTTGATAATCTCAACGGCGTCCTGCGGGTCAAGTCGCTCGGCCAGCGGTGTGAACCCGCGCAGGTCGCCGAAGAGAACGGTGACTTCGCGCTTTTCTCCGCCCAGCTTTAGCTGCCGTTCCGGATCGGCAATGATCTCCGCAGCAACTTCTTCGGACACGTACCGACCGAAAAGCGTGCGCAGTAGCCGGTTTTTTGTCTCGATGTCATCATGCAGCGTCTTGATCCGGAGCAGGGACTTGACGCGGGTCAACAGCTCCTCGCGGTTAAAGGGTTTGGTCAAAAAGTCATCGGCGCCTGCTTCGATGCCGCGGATCCGATGGGAAACGTCGTGCAGGGCCGTTAACATCACCACCGGGAGGAGGCGTGTGGTCTCGTTGGCGCGAATCCTCTCGCAGACCTCATACCCTGACATACCGGGCATCATTACGTCCAAGAGAACCAAATCCGCGGCAGCGTTCTCCACAAGATTCAAGGCCGTCGGCCCATCAGTGGCGGTGATGACCGCGTATTGCGCTGAGGTCAGTGCTTTCGTCAGAAGATCGAGATTTTGCTTGTTGTCATCGACTGCGAGGATCCGAGGGGTTGAAGCCTTCATGGCCGTGCTCAGTTTTCGGGAACCAATTTCCGAATCATTTGTAGCAACTCGCGAGGACTATAGGGCTTTGCCAGGTAAGCAGAGGCGCCAGCATCCTTCGCCTTCTGGTCGTCGCCACTGAGCGCGAACGAGGTGATCACGATAATCGGGATAGCGGCGGTCTTGGGATCAGCGCGAAGCCTGCGGGTCGCGTCCAGCCCCGACAGCTTAGGAAGCTGGATATCCATAAGAATCAGGTCAGGCAACTCGCGGAGCGCCGTCGCCACGCCCGCCTGGCCATCCCGCGCTTCGATCAGCTGATAGGCAGTGCGCGCAAGAAGCTGCCGCACCATCTTTAGATTGTACTCGTTATCTTCCACGTAGAGGACGGTCTTGTCGCTCATGTGGTCCCTCCATGGACACGCAAAGGGATTGAAAAGAAAAAGTTCGACCCCTTTCCCAGCTCGCTTTCCACCCAGATTCGGCCGCCGTGCATTTCCACGAACTTCTTCGTGATATTTAGCCCGAGGCCGGTCCCGCTGAACTCCCGTGTCATCGCCGTATCTACTTGCCGGAACTCAGCAAAAATATTTTTCAGCTCTTCCCTTGGTATGCCGATGCCGGTATCCGAGACGTGATAGAGGAGATCGTCCCCCTGTCGCTCTACCCAGACCGCCACGCGCCCACGTTTGCAGAATTTCAGCGCGTTTCCCACCAGGTTCATAAGACATTGGGTGATTCGCCTTCCGTCCCCGAAGGCGAGCGGAATATCGTCCTCGGCCGCGGCGTCGAATCCCAATCCCTTTTCCAAGGCCAGCGATTGAAGCGAGGTGCGGACGGTCTCGACCACGTCCTGCACGGAATACTCGCCCAAAACCAGCTCCATGCGCCCGGCTTCGATCTTGGAAAGATCCAGAACGTCATTTATCAGATTGAGCAAATGCTTGCCATTCACTTGGACATCTATAAGCGGCTCTCTCAAGTGAGGCGGTACCTCTCCATAGATGTCGTCCAGAAGCATCTCAACAAATCCTAGGATAGCGTTCATCGGCGTGCGCAACTCATGGCTCATGTTGGCAGAAATTCGGACTTGGCCTTGCTCG
>JAHKKJ010000632.1 GCA_020027655.1 Deltaproteobacteria bacterium
TAACCAAACATATTTGAAGTTTATGAACCAATTCGGAACAATGCAATCGGAAACACCGGTGACTCGCGCAAAGCATGCCCTGAGTAACGCCGAAGGGACACAAAGCGTGTCCTGAGCGAGGTCGAAGGGGCGCCAAGGGGGAGCGTTGTCATTTCGACCCCTTCGGCCAAGCTCAGGGTAAACTCCGGGAGAAATCTTTCTTAGATCCCTCACATTCGTTCGGGATGACGGGGCTTGGCCCATCAGTTTGCGTGCTTGGCGTCCCTTCGACTTTGCTGCTCAGGACATGCTTGGCGGGATAAATTTTCTTAAGGTCGTTCTGTTGATCATTTAAAACGTAAGAATCTACCACGATGCTAGCCCTGACCCGGCGTGAGCTTCATCTGCTCGAGTGCGGAGCGGCCAAGGAGGCCATAAGGATTGCCGAAAGTTTCTGGCAATTCGAAATGGTTGTATCCTTCGGCGACGATGAGCTGCACGGGTTTGCCTGCAGCTTTGACCGCAGCGGCGAACTCGCGGGTCTGGCGCTGAAACTCCGGCGATTCGAGGGTTCCGTGAGCGACGATGATGGGCGTTTTCAGTTTGTCGAGATGGCGTTGACTGCTTAACGCCTCCTCTATCTCATCCGTGAACTTGACATATTCGCTCCGCTTCGAAAGCCTGACGGGTTTGAGGTCGTACATGCCGCTCATCAAGACTGCGCCCTTCACAACGTCGGCAGGTAAGCCGAAATCTTTCTGCCAATCGGTCACCAGCACGACGCCGGCGAGATGGGCGCCGGAAGAGTGGCCCGAAAGGTAGAGGCGGTTCGGATCGCCACCGAAGTGTGCGGCGTTTTTATAAACCCAGGCGACGGCGCGACGCACCTGATCAGCCATCGGCATGAGATTACCGCTCACGTCGCCCACTGAGACAAAATCCACCGCGACGTAATGAGCGCCGGCGGCGACGAACATTTCGGCCGGATAGGCCGAGTCTTTGGCCGACCCGCCCCGCCATGCACCGCCGTGCAAGAAGATGCGGATCGGCGCGTTCCACCGCGTAGTCTTGTAGATGTCAAGCTTCTCGATCTCGGTTGGGCCGTAGGAGCAGCGTTCGGATTTGAGGCGGGCGCGTATCGACTCGCTCCACGCCGCACGCCGTTTGCTGACCTGCTGCTGGTTCGGTGCCCACACGCTCTGATCGTAGGCGTCATCCAGCTCCTTCTGGTCCATGTCGAGCCAGACCCGCGGTTCCTTCACGCGGGCCGGTTGCTGTTCCGGCAGCGAGCTGGTCACGACCGTTGCTCCCAAGATGCATGGGGCAGCACCGTTTCCGTCGTCACGCGGCTTTCGGTCGGTGATTTTTTTCTACTCATAAAAACCTCCCTCTTTCAGATAGGTCCCGCGACCGGCTTGGGCCAAATTGAAACGATTCAAAAATGTGACCCAATCGGAGGACCAGCCGAAGTCAGTTGCGCGTAAAATAGGGCAAACAAAAGAGGGTAGTCAAGTCAGATTTCCTGCAGCACAGCAAGCATTCAAAGGTTCACGCCAGAACTACTACCTTACCTGGAGCATGGTGCTGGTCGGAAAGTTGGATCCTAACAGTTCTCGCCTCACTTCGTTTGTATCCCGATGATAACGGTCGAGGAAACAAAAACAATGAACTACGCGTAGCAAGTTGCGGGGTATCGGAAAGGAAATTAGTTTATCGCAGCAAGCTGCGGTGAATTAACCCCGGAGCGATTAAATGAAGGCGGCGACGTTTTCGCTGCTTCGAGGGAGCGGGAGAAGTAGAGAAAATAGAGCTTTCATCCCCCAGTTGGCCAGCGCCGCCAATATGAAGATGAAGAGGAGTAGCGCGTACATATCAGCCATGCGAAACTGGCCGTAATATTCGACGATCATAAATCCGAGCCCCGCTCTGGCAATCTTCGTTTCCGCCAGCAGGGCGCCGGTGACCGCCGCACCCAGTCCGATCCGTAAACCGGTAAACACATATCCGGCAATGGCTGGAAGATAAATCCTGGTTGCGATTTTGAGCGTACTCGCGCCGAGAATCCGGGCTACATCGAGAAAAACCGGCCGGACCTCGCGCATTCCGGTTATCGTCAGCAGCGCGATGGGAAAAAACGCGGCGATGGCGGCCACCGCAAGCTTCGAGTGCGTCCCGATCCCCAGAAACAGGATAAAGACCGGGAAGACGATGATCTTGGGGACGACGGCGAGATAAAGGATGATGGGTTCCATAACCTGCATGAAGCTACGGCGGCTGCCGAAGAGGATTCCTAAAGGGATTCCAAACAGGGAGCCGACAAGAAGACCCCCGAGCACTTCATAGAGGCTGGCGTAAAGGTGCGGAATCAAAATCGGCGTCGTTAGATAGTGCCAAAGCGATTTTATAATCTCCGTGATCGGCGGAAAGAGTTCAGACAAGATCGACCCGGTCATGCCAATCAGCTGCCAGGCGATTAAGAACGCCAGCGCAGTGAGCGTTTGAACTCCTGCCGGTGTCTGTGCGCCTGCGGCCACGGCACCGGCAGCGTCTCTGACCCCGGTAATGTTCATTTCCTGACCTTCATCTCGGCGTGGTTAATCATGAAAAGAAACAAGATCGAAAGCAGTGTCGTGCCGACCAATCCTGCGTAGACCTCTCCCACTTCGAAGCGAAACGCCGCGTCGGAGAGCCACATGCCCACGCCGCCGACTTGGATTACGTACTCCAAACCAAGCACCGACTTGAGAATGTAAGTCAGCCCGAGCCGAAAGCCGCTGAAAATCGTTGGCGCAGCCGCAGGGAGAAGGATATGGCGAAACATCCGTTGCCGGCTCAGATTCATGCTCGCGCCCACTTGCACTAGGATGGGATTGACATGCTGAAAGGCGCTCTTGGTGTTCATGATGATCGGCACCAGTCCGAAGAAGGAGGAGAGAACAATCACCGCCGCACTGGTCCGGCCGAAGAAGACGAGAAAAACCGGGTAAGCAAGAATGACGGGGGAAGAAAACAGCGCGGCCAGAAATAGTTCGTAGCTGGCACCGATCAGTTGATAGCGCCAGAGAACAAAGCCGACGAGCAGCCCAACGACAGTTGAAATGAGCAGCGCAGCAGCGATCTCGTAGAGGGTCACCCAAATCAAATAGAGCGCGTTTCCCGAGACGAGCTGTGACCACAACACCCCGATGGCCTGCAAGGGCGAAGCCAAAAAGAACGGGTTGATCCACCCCAGTCGTACCGAAGCCTCAACAAAACCAAGCCCGCCCAAAATCAACGCCGCCCGCCAGAGGACTATTTGGGTGTCTTTTTTCACGTCCTATCTCGCGGCGGTGTCAGAGGCCTCAAGGCAAATAACTCAGGTCGATCAACCGGTCCAGCTCAGCCTTACTGAGGGGCTGTTGTAGGAACTTAAGTCTAAC
>JAHKKJ010000633.1 GCA_020027655.1 Deltaproteobacteria bacterium
ACCGGTAGGTTCTTGGCGCGCACTGCCTCAACCATCTTCTCCGCTTGATTGGGGGAAACAACTTTGTCCTCCAACCCTTGGAAGAGAATCATCGGACACGCCAAGCGGTCGGTGAAATGAATCGGCGAACGTTCCACGTAAAGATCACGCCGTTCCGGATAGGGACCGATCAAGCCGTCGAGATAGCGCGACTCGAACTTGTGGGTGTCCCGTGCCAGGGCTTCCAAATCGCTAATTCCATAGTGGCTGGCGCCGGCTTTGAAGGCGTCACGGAAGGTGAGCGCGCAAAGCGTTGTATAGCCGCCCGCGCTGCCACCGCGAATCGCAAGGCGATTGCCGTCAACTTCTCCGCCCTCTACGAGATACCGCGCGCCATTCACACAGTCATCGACATCGACAATTTCCCACTGGCCCTTGAGCCGTTCTCTGTATTTACGGCCGTAGCCCGAGCTGCCGCCATAGTTCACATCGAGAACAGCGATGCCCCGGCTTGTCCAGTACTGAATGGCGTACTTGAGCGCGGCGGAACTGGCTGAAGTTGGCCCGCCGTGGCTCATGACCAACAGCGGCGGTTTTTCGTGCGCCGGCCCCGCGTAATCTCGATTCCGCGGCGGATAGAAATGGCCGTGGGCGGTAAGACCGCCCTCGGTAGGAAACTCAATGGCTCGGGGATTGGTGAGATATTCGGCATCGACAGCTGTTTCTCGCGACCTTTGTAATACCTCCAGCTCTTTCGTACCCAAATTCAACGAGACGATGGAGGTCGGCTCAGTCGACGATGCGCCAATGAAAACGACGCGGTCACCAGCGGCGCGGACTTGGGAGATCGCCGTGAACGGAAGTTCGATGTCATTAAACGCTCTGGTTAGGGTGTCCAGCGTGGCAAGGTAATCACGGCCGTTCTTGGTGTAGCTGCAAACGATCCGTCTTGCGGATGCGAATCCGTAAAGGGCGGAGGAAAAAACCCACTGAGGCTGGCCGAACTCGGCGTCCATTGGACAGAGAGGTTCGATTTTCTCATCTCGCCACCGGTAGATGTTCCACCATCCCGTGCGATCAGAAACAAAGTAGAGGGTGCCGTCCGGCGACCACTCAGGCTGGAAAATGGACTCATTGATACCTCCGGCGACTCGCACCGCTTCGTCTATCGACCCGTCTCCGGTTAATTTGCCCGCCCAGAGTTCCGTGCCGTCCCACGGCATGTTGGGATGACTCCAGGTCAGCCAAGCCAGCCGCGAGCTATCCGGACTAAGGCGGGGTGACGAGTAAAAATCATTTCCTGAGGCTAACATCTTCCCTGCGTTTTCTGCCTTGAGGTCGATGCTCGTCAGGGTATTGATCGCTTCTCCGTGACCGGTATGGTCCTCGCGCACGCAGAAAAAAAGATCTCGCCGCCGGTCGATGACACCATCGGCGTAGCGCAAGTCTAAAGCCGAAGTGAGAGGCCACGGCTCCAACCCGGATCTTTGAACATAGAGGCGCTGGTCGGTAAAATTCGAGAAGATAATAGTCCCGTCTGAAACGGCGTAGTCGCCGCCGCCGTATTCGTGGACCCGGGTGCGAGCGTTAAAGCCCACCGGCGTTATGTCCGTCAGCCGTCCATCCGGCGAACGCCGAACAATGACCTTTCTCCCGCCCTCTTGAGATCGCCGCTCGACCCAATAGACATCGACACCGTCGAGCCTTACCTGTTCAAGCCCAACTTCGCCCGCCGCGACAACATCAGCCGTAATCGGCGACTTCCAGGATCCGTAAGGGGCCACATTGGGGTATGCCATAAGCCGTTTCAGAGTTCCTTTCTAAGGAACGGTCGTTTCTTGCGTAGCTAAGGTCGCTTGCACTTTGAATTGTCCTTCCGAGATGGACCCTTCAGTCAGCACGGCGGAGGGGGCGTTAGTCACCGATAACAGATCGCCCAAGACGGAGCGAAGCGCGCTCAGTGTTTTTGCCGAGCCGGTGATCGTTAGGTTCCGCAGCGGTGTCTTCATGCTCACCTTGGCTTCGCTTTTGATTCTACGCACCTCGAAGAGCACTTTGACCGCTGCACTATATGGATCTTCTTCTTCTGGCAAGGCCACCTCAGCGAGTTCTTCTATTTTCGGCCAAGAGGCCGTGTGAATCGACCGTTCCCTGCCATGCGAAGTGGCAAACAGCCAACTCCACACTTCTTCTGTAATGAAGGGCAGATAGGGCGCGAACAGTCGCAATTGCACTGAAAGCATAATTTTGAGGGTTGCCAAGGCCGAGCGTTTGCCGGGTGTCCACTCAGCGCTATAGGCGCGCACCTTGACGAGTTCGAGATAGTTGTCACAGAGGTCGGACCAGAAAAAATCTTCAATGACTTGCAGAGCGCCGGCGAACTCGAAGGTCTCGAATTCCTCCCCGGCTCTGCGCACCGTCTCCCGCAGGCGCGCGATAAAGCTCTGATCAAGGGGCTCGGTAATATCTGTCGGACCCAGCGCCGTCAGATCTTGGCCCAAGAGATGACCCGCGACAAACTTGGCGGCGTTGAAGAGCTTAATCCCCAAGCGTTTCCCGTTGCTGAAAACGGCTTCGTCATACGCAGTATCGACTCCGAGCCGGGCGCGAGCGGACCAGTAGCGCACGGCATCGCTGGAATATTGCTCCAATAGATGGTTGGGCGTGATGACGTTGCCGCGGCTCTTTGACATCTTTTTGCGGTCCGGATCAAGAATCCATCCGCTGATGACGATGTTGTGCCAAGGCACAGTTTGCTCATGCAGATAGGCTTTAACGATTGTATAGAACGCCCAGGTACGGATTATCTCGTGGCTCTGTGGACGAATGTCCATTGGGAACAGTTTGCGGTGCCGCTCGGGATCGTCGGCCCAATGACTTGCAATCTGCGGGGTCAATGAGCTCGTGGCCCATGTATCCATGACATCGGGATCGCCGATGAAGCCGTTCGATTGGCCTCGCGTTGTCTCGTCGAAGCCGGGCGCAGGTTGGGCGAGCGGATCCGCTGGAAGTTGGCTCAGGTCTGGTAAGATGGGTTGATCGTAGCGGGGCTGCCCGCGCTCGTCCAATGGATACCAGACTGGAAATGGCACGCCGAAATAGCGCTGCCGGCTGATGCTCCAATCCTGATTGAGTCCTTCGACCCAGTTTTCATAGCGCGATCGCATGAACGCCGGATGCCACTGGATACGCGCACCTTGCTCGAGGAGAGCTTTTTTCTTGTCCAATAACCGGACAAACCACTGGCGGGTCGAGATGAATTCGAGCGGTCGCTCGCCCTTCTCGTAAAACTTGACGGCATGTTCGATCCGCTGAGGCTCTTGGGTCAATGGCGGACCGAGTCCCGGAAAAGCGCCGCCTCTTTCCTCGCGGAGAAGATCAGTGATGGTCCTCCTCGCTTGCTGAACGTGTT
>JAHKKJ010000004.1 GCA_020027655.1 Deltaproteobacteria bacterium
TTGATCCGGCATCCGAGCTTTTTATCGTAAAAGTAGGTCATGCCGCTGTGCGGATCGGGCGCTTCCAAAACCACCGCGCCATCGATGCGTTTCATCTCATCGAGGTACGTTTCAGGGTAAATATGAGCCTGAAAATCAATGACCATAATAATGCAGGATAGCTATGAAATACTATGGATTAAAGACCATACAGCGCTCTGGCGTTGTCATCAAGAATTTTATTAACGATCTCTGGTGACACGGCCCCATCTTCTTTGAGCTTGCGCAGCGCCAGGATCTCCGAAGAAGTATCGTTGTGCCCATAATCCGTACCGATAACCAACTGATCTTCGCCGGCATATTTTAGCACGTAAGGGAGATCGTCATCGGTTTGGCAGGCTACGTAGATTCGGTTTTTTCGCAGCACATTTCCCTTGTCCACCTGCTTTCCACTCCGTTCAAACCGTCTGGCAAAATCATGAATCGCATAGGGCACCCATTGCGAGCTCACCTCGATGAAAGCGAACTTGGTCTTGGGAAACTTGTCCGGGATCTCGTGGAAGATCAGGGCGTGGAACGAGCCCACCACCGCGAGTTTGAATTTAGAAAACCCGCATTCGTTGAGGAAAAAATCATGCACCGCGAAGCTTCCCGTAGCCGAGTGCACGCAGACCGGTAAATCCAACCGTCCGGCTTCTTCATAAAGAGGAAAAAAATGAGAGTCGCTCAGACGTTTGTCCCCTTCGAGGCCACGCATGAAGATGCCGCAAGCGCCGTTCTCCTTAGCGAAGCGCGCCTCTTCCAGCGCTTTGTCCATGGTTAGCAGCGGCAGCACCGCGACCCAACGCAGCCGTTCCGGGGCACGCTTCCAGATATCGACGAGCCAGCGGTTGTAGCTCCGGGTGACCGCCAGTTCTAACTCCGGCCGGCGCGTAAAGGGCCGCAAAAAAATCGTCGGATAGAGCACCTGCACATCGACGTCCAGCTCGTCCATGTGCTTCAGGCGGGCGTTGATATCATCCATCTCCCTAGCTTCTTTAGGAGTCTCGTGGCCGACATTTCTCGCCTTCCCAATATACACACTGTCGATCAACCACGACTCACCCCCTGAGCTCGGGTCATTGGGTGTCGCCACGATCCGAGGTTTGTATTGTCGCTCCGACTCCAACAGGTAATCCCAGGTTCGTTCCGTTTCTAAAACGTGGGCATCGGAATCAATAACTGCCATTTCAATCAACCTCCCAATCTCGGTTTAGCCGCTGGTGGCTTGAGCCCGACCCGTTCCGTTTTGGAACCGACGGAGCTATTGCAACCCTGGCAGGTATAATCATACAACTCGCCGTCCGGCAGCACCAAAAGCAAGCGTTCTCTTACCGGCATCGCCCTGCGGCACTGGTTACAGTAAAGCAACGCCGCGTTGAATTGATCAAAAGACTGCTCCATAAAAAACTCTCAATTCTCACGCCTTGTGTTCGCCATCTGCCGCTTGTCTTGCTTTCGCCTCCTTAATCACCTTTTCCGCCAGATGCGGCGGCAACTCCTCATAGTGAGAAAACTCCATCTGGAATTCTCCCCGCCCGCTGGTAAGCGCTCGCAAGTCGGGAGCGTACTTTAAGACTTCCGACATGGGCACTTTGGATTTAATAACTTGATTGTGCCCTTTCGTATCCATACCGACCACTTTTCCGCGACGGCTGTTCAAATCACCAATCACGTCGCCCATACTTTCGTCAGGGACCGTTATTTCCATGTTCATGATCGGTTCGAGAATCACCGGCTTTGCCTTCTCAACGGCGCTTTTAAAGCCGAGGGACCCGGCGATTTTGAACGCCATGTCCGACGAGTCCACGTCGTGGTAGGAACCGTCGTAGAGCCTTACGCGCACATCCACCATCGGATATCCAGCGATAACCCCTCCGGCCATCGCCTCTTTGATCCCTTTCTCCACTGCTGGGATATAGTTTCGTGGAATCGCGCCACCCACAATCTCATCAACAAACTCAAAACCCTTGCCATGGGGAAGCGGTTCTATCTTGATCCAGGTATCGCCGTACTGTCCCCGGCCGCCGGTTTGCTTTTTTAATCTTCCCTGAGCGCTGGCGCTGGCGCGGATGGTTTCTTTATACGGCACCTTGGGAGCCTTGAGGACGACTTCCGCGCTATATTTGCGCTTCAGCTTTTCGACGATGATCTCGACATGCTGCTGCCCCATGCCCGAAAGGATAAAGTCCCGCGTTTGCTCATCGCGATGAACCTCGATGGTCGGATCTTCTTCCATGATTCTGTGCAAACCCTGGGGCACCTTCTCTTCATCCGCCTTGCTTTTTGGTTCGAGAGCAAAAGAAATAACCGGTGAAAAATGCACCGGCCCTTCATACTGGATCGGCGATTTCTCGTCACAAAGGGTATCGCCGGTAGAGACATCTTTCAGTTTCGCCGCCGCCACGATATCACCGGCGGAAGCTTCTTTGACGATGTCCTGTTTTTTACCCTCGAGACGGAACATGTGGCCGATCTTCTCTTTGACTTGCTTGTTGGGAACATAGCAGACGCCATCCGACGCGATCTTGCCGGAAACGACGCGCATGACGGAGAGCTTTCCCGCAAACGGATCGATGATCGTCTTGAACACGTAGGCGGAAAACGGCGCGGTTGGTTGCTGAGCCCGTTTCTCAACCTCGCCGGTTATCGGGTTCGTGCCTTCTACTTCGTCTTCGTCCAAGGGTGACGGCAAATAGTCAATGACAGCGTCGAGCAATTGCTGAATGCCGATCTGCTTGAGCGCTGAGCCGTAGAGAACGGGATAGAGTTTTCCCTGTCGCGTTTGTTCGCGAATGGCTTTCTTCAGCTCGTCCGTCGACAGCTCTTTACCGTCCAAGTATTTTTCCAGAAGCTCATCGTCAGTTTCCGAAACACTTTCCATCAGTTTTTGGCGCATCTCCTCCGCGGCACCCTTGAGATCAGCCGGAATCTCCCCTTCGGCAAACTTTCCACTGTCTCCTTCATAGAGGTACGCTTTCATAGAAAGCAGATCCACCACTCCTTTGAAGTTCGCCTCGACACCGATGGGCATTTGGAGATGAATCCCTTTGACTTCTAAACCTTCCAACATCGAATCGATACGCTCGGCGACATTGTCTTGCTCATGGTCCATCTTGCTTGCGAAGAAAAGCCGGCTGATCCGGTTATCATTGGCCCTGTCCCACAATCGTTCGGACTCGACCCTAAGGCCCACGGAAGGGTTAAGCACAAACACAGCACCGCCGAAAGCGCGCATGCAATTGATTGAATCCGCCAGGAAAGCGGCGTAACCCGGCGTATCGATCAACTGAAACGGGTGTCTCTTCCATGCCAGCGTATGAAACGCCGTCGAGATCGACACGTAGTGTTTGATTTCTTCCGGCTCATGATCCAATACCGACGTCCCCTCTTGAACCTTCCCCAGCCGTTGGGTCACCCCCGCCGCAAACAGCATCGCTTCCCCTAACGAAGTTTTTCCTGAGCCGCCTTGACCCAGAAGGCCGACGTTACGAAGTTTCTCCAGCTCCGCTGTAGCCATAACTATAGGATCCCTCCTCCGCTTATTTGTGCGCTCTCGCCTTCACTTCTTGTAAGGAATTCCTTTCATGAATGATCCGCAGTCCTTCCAAGGTCAGGAATTCGTCGACTTCACTGATGGTGGAACATTCCGACGCCACCAGAGGAGCCAACCCTCCGGTCGCGACGACTTTGGCCTGAACTCCATTCTCTTTCTGGATACGCTGAACAATACCATCCACGAGACCCACATAGCCGAAAAAGATTCCCGCTTGGATGGAGTTAACGGTATTTTTTCCCACCACTTCCTTTGGTTTGACAATCTCGATTCGCGGCAGTTTCGAAGCGCGTTGGAATAAAGCTTCCAAAGAAATCAACAAGCCCGGCGCGATAGCCCCGCCGATGTATTCGCCCTTTTTCGATATGAAATCCACCGTCGTCGCCGTGCCGAAATCCACCACGATACAGGCGTCGCGATATTTCTCATAGGCCGCAATGCCGTTGACAATGCGATCGGCGCCTACGTCCTTGGGACTATCGTATAAAATGGGCATCCCCGTCTTAATCCCGGGACCGACCATGAGAGGTTCGAGCTCGAAAAACTTGGTGGCCAGTTCTTGGGTAACGCTGACCATCGGCGGGACGACGCACGAGGCGACTATAGAATGAATCTGATTGCACCTGAACCCCTTTGAGGAGATGAGCTGTGAAATGATCACGCCGTATTCGTCAGCCGTCCGTTCCGCTTCGGTCCGAAGACGCCAGTGGGTGACCAGCTTTTTGCCCTGGTAGAGACCAAGAACGATGTTGGTATTGCCGATATCGATCGCCAGAAGCATATTCTTGATTTCAATCTTCCAACGGAAACACGTCGCCAGCAACAATCCGCTGACGCTCTCCTCGGTCGTCCTCTACAATAAGGGCGCCGTCTCGATCTATTCCTTTGGCTGTCCCGATCATGATGTGGTCCGTCATTTCGACTCGAACCCCTTTGCCACGCAGCCCAAAAAAGGCTTCCCAGCGCAGCGCAAGGGAATCAAAACCCACCTCTTCGAGTTCTCCATAGCACCTGTCGAGGTCCTGAATCAATCGCCGCACAAACGCCTCCCGGCTGATGTTGTTTTTGGTGAGAGTTACAATAGACGTCGCACGTTCGCGAATAACCTCAGGCATCAGTGCAACCGGATAATTCAGGTTGACCCCAATGCCAAGAATCACGAATTCAATCCGTTCGGCATCACAAGACGATTCGGTCAAGACTCCCGCTAGTTTTTTACCCCCAACTAAAATATCGTTCGGCCATTTAATCGCGGGAGGGGTACCGATAAATGAGGCAATGGTGTCAGCCAGGGCTACAGCAGCCATCAAGGTAAGCTGCGGAGCATGGACCGGCGGCAGCCGCGGCCGGAGTATGACGGAAAAGTACAGGTTGACGAAAGGCGGAGATACCCAGCTTCTACCTAAGCGGCCGCGACCGCGAGTTTGGGCTTCGGCAATGATAACCGCGCCCTCGCCCGCTCCCTGTTCGGCAAGCCGTCGAGCGTAAGCATTGGTGGAGTCGATTTCCGCAAAGTAGTGGAGATTCGTTCCAAGACGTCGGGTAGCTAAACCGTCCCGGACTTGCTGAAGTTGGAGCGGTCCGTTTATCCGCGCAGTCCCCTGTCTATTGTCCGGTTCAAGAACGCGCATTCATCGTAATCTTCATGTTGAAATCAACCACCGGCGCCGAATGGGTCAGCGCACCCGAAGAGATGAAGTCGACGCCCGTCTCGGCCACCTGGCGAATGGTCTCTAGTGTGATGCCGCCTGAAGCCTCGACCCAAGCGCGTTTGTTCACTAATCGAACCGCCTCCGCCATTTGCGCTATCGTCATGTTGTCGAGCATGATCACATCGGCCCCGGCATCGATCGCTTCTTGAACCTGTTTGAGATTTCCAGCTTCGACTTCGATTTTGGCCATGAATGGAGCATGACGTCTCACTGCCTTGACCGCCTCCGCAATCGACCCTGTCGCCTCGATATGGTTGTCCTTCACCAGAGCGGCATCGTATAAGCCGATGCGGTGGTTCGTTCCACCCCCCATGCGCACGGCGTACTTCTCCAACGTCCGAAGTCCGGGTGTCGTTTTTCTCGTATCCAAAACCTTGCAGGGAAGATCTTTAACCGCATCGACATATTTTCGCGTTAGCGTCGCCGTTCCCGATAAACGCTGGAGGAAGTTCAAAGCTGTCCGTTCGGCAAGCAACAGCGCGCGAACGGGACCTTCCGCTTCCGCCACAACCTTACCGTTCTTCACTGGGCTGCCATCCTTGGTCAGAAGACGCACCTCCACTTTCGGATCGATAAAATAGAAAATTCGATCCAAGAGCACCAATCCCGCCACAACGCCATCTTTCTTGGCGCGGAACAGCCCCTTGCCCTGACACTCCGCGGAAATAGTCGCCATGGTCGCTAAATCGCCGGCGCCGATGTCTTCATCCAACGAGTCACGAATCAATCGCTCGATCTGGGGACTGACGAGGATATCCATGATACCTAGTTCCTTCCTTACTCAATTTCCCGCAGCCGTTCCAGGCTCAGGTTGAGGGCACGAAGCTTTTCTTCGTGCTGCGTCGATTTTTCCCGCTCTTTCTGAATCACTTCTTCCTTAGCTTTAGATAGAAATTCAGGGTTGGAGAGTTTCTTTTGGATCCGCGAAAGCTCTTCCTCCACTTTGCTGGTTTCCTTAGTCAGCCGGGTGCGTTCTTCATGCAAGTTGATCATATCACCAAGAGGGAGGTAGATCTCGACCGAGCCGACAACTGCCGTCGCCGCGCCCTTTGGCCGCTCGCGGGAAGTCAGATACTCAACTGATCCGACGCGGGCCAGCGTTCGGAGGTAGGGCGCCTGCCCACGCAGAAACGATAAATCGTGATCGGGTCCATGGAAGATCACCTTCACCTCCTTGCCCGGCGGACAGTTCACTTCAGTGCGCAGATTTCTAATCGCGCGAATAATATTCATTAGAAACTCCATCTTCTTCTCGATTTCTTCATCGATCCAACCTGTCTCAAGGCGAGGATAAGACTCCAACATCACGCTCTTACCAGGGCCTGTTCGTTGGGGTCCTTCTAACACCTGCCAGATTTCTTCAGTGACGAACGGCATGATCGGATGAAGCAACAACAAGATTTGCTCTAAGATCTCTACCAACAACCGCTGACTTTGCTTGGGATCTGAGCCAATAGTTCCATTCAGGGATAGCTTGCTCATCTCGATGTACCAGTCACAGAACTCATGCCAGGTGAATTGGTACAGAATGTTGGCGTAATCATTGAACCGGTACGCCGCGATCGCTTTTCGTGCTTCAGCGATGGTCGCCGTAAGACGCGAACGAATCCAAAGGTCCGCGAACTGCAGGTCGCCACTCGCAAGAAAACGTCGATGGACCCCTTGCCTGTCCGAATACTCGCCCAGGTTCATCAACACAAACCGCGCGGCATTCCAGAGTTTGTTCACGAAATTTTGGTAGCCGGCGATGCGATCCTCGGCCAGTTTGATGTCGCGACCCATGGCAGCCATAGCTGTCAAAGTAAACCGGAAAGCATCGGTGCCGTATTGTTGCATGACCTCGAGAGGGTCGATGACGTTCCCTTTCGATTTGGACATCTTCTGCCCTTCTTCGTCACGCACTAGTGCATGAATGTAAACGTCCCGAAATGGGACATCATCCATGAACTTGAGCCCCATCATGATCATCCGCGCCACCCAGAAAAACAAAATATCGAAACCCGTGACCAAGGAGGATGTCGGGTAGAAGCTCTTGAGATCGTTGGTCTCATTCGGCCAGCCGAGGGTTGAAAATGGCCATAAGCCGGAAGAAAACCAGGTATCCAAAACGTCGGGATCCTGAAGTAATTCTTTTCCCCCGCATCTCGGACAACTGCTTGGTGCCTGCCGAGCGACAATGGGCTGGGCGTCCTTCGTAAGAATATATTCCCCTTGGTTCCCGCGAATGACGTTTCCTGAATCGCAAGCGACGCAATACCAAGCCGGTATCTGATGCCCCCACCAAATCTGGCGCGAAATACACCAATCTTTGATATTTTCCATCCACGCAAAATAGGAATTACTCCAACCTTCCGGGATGATCCGAAGCTTGCCTTCCCGTACCCCTCGGATCGCCGGTTCCGCTAATGGTTTGATCTTCACGAACCATTGCGGCGTCAAATAAGGCTCGACTACGGTCTGGCAGCGGTAACAACGGCCCACGGCATGACGGTACGGTTCGACTTTTTCCAGAAAGCCTCTTTCTTTCAGGTCGGCGACGATCAACTTCCTCGCCTCAAATCGATCTTTCGAGTTGTAACGGTTGATCCAATCTCCTTTTTCACCGCGGGAAGTAAACGCAGAACCATCGACTCTCGCATCGGCGTCAAAGATGCTGATTCGGTCCAGTCCAAAGCGTTCACCGATCTCAAAATCATTAAAGTCGTGCCCGGGCGTAATTTTCAGCGCTCCGGTTCCGAATGTCTGATCAACATAGGGATCCAAGAGCAGCGGCACTACACGATCCGTAATCGGCAAGCGAATCTTTCTGCCAGCGAAAACTTGATAGCGCTTGTCTTCCGGATGCACCGCCACCGCGGTATCGCCAAGCATCGTTTCCGGCCGGGTGGTCGCAACGATCAGCGCTTCCGACGGGTCGTCCGCAAGCGGATATCGGATGTACCAAAGGCTGGCGTCCGATTCCTCATGAATGACTTCAATGTCGGCCAACGCCGTCTTGCAGCGCGGACACCAGTTGATGAGTCGCTGCGCTCGGTAGAGCAGGCCATCTTCCCAGAGGCGAACGAAAGCTTCGTGCACGGCAAGAGAAAGCCCCTCGTCCATGGTAAAGCGCTCGTGCTCCCAATCGCAGGAGACGCCGAGCGCCTTGAGTTGGTGCAGGATCGTGCTCCCCGCTTCTTTTTTCCACTCCCAGACTCTGGCGATGAACTCATCCCGCCCCACTTGTGCTCGGCTTAGCCCTTGGGCCGCCAAGCGGCGCTCGACGACGTTCTGGGTGGCGATACCGGCATGGTCCGTCCCCGGAACCCAGAGCACTCGATAGCCATCCATTCTCTTGTAACGGCAGAGGATATCCTGGAGCGTGTTGTTAAGCGCATGGCCCATATGCAAAGACCCGGTCACATTCGGTGGCGGAATGACCATGGAAAAATACGGAGCGTCCCCTTCGGCGGGCTTAAATGCCCCCGACTGCACCCAATGGGCATACCATTTGGATTCAACATTCTTGTGATCGTAGGCCTTCGCTAGCTGCATGTCATTGCTTCGTTTTTGTCGGTTGCTTTTTTTTTCTGCGCTCCGGTGGCTCTGCTACGACATCAACCAACTCAATGACTTGTGGACCCGTGACCTGAGACGCCGCAGCAGTCCTTGCTTCCTTCGTCGTCATTCGCTCCTTCACCGCTATACTCGTGATACCATTTTGCTTTAAGGACGACATGCCAAGACACTTTGCGACAACTGATTGCAAAGCGTCCTTCTGAATCGGTCGGGTAAGCACCACGAGTTGGTCATAAGCATGGGCTTGGTCGCCTCCGGTATCGTCGATCCAAATCGTCGGGACCTTCCATCCCTGCACTGTACGGATGAGCTGACTGCGCGAGTTGCTCGTCTCGCCCAGCGCCGCCGAATCAATGATGACCAAGTCGAACTCCTTCGCTATCGCCGCATTGCTGTCCGACAGGAAGGTAGCCGTTTGAACTTCATGGTCCGGAAAAAGCGCCAGACTAATCGCTTGCCGTAATATATTCCGCGGTTCAACGACCAGGATCCTACTCATACGCTACGCAAACCTCGGTCTATCTTGACAACCCTACGACCCCAAGTTACATAAGAATACGAAGGACAACGAGCATTGATCCCGATGCGAAAGTGGCGGAATTGGTAGACGCGCAGGATTCAGGATCCTGTGGGGTAACACCCGTAGGGGTTCGACTCCCCTCTTTCGCACCAGATAAAATTTAGCACACAAGCCTCGCTTTCTCTAACGTCTACATTCTTTCTTAATCGAACTGTAGATGCCGGGATTTGCCTATCGTCCGCTTGCGCACGTCCGGTCGCCATCGATGGGCGATGGAGCAGATTGAGCTAATTCTCAGTGCCAAAAAAACCCAAACGATCGCTTAGATTACTAGGTAGAATGACGCAGTGAAAACGATGAAACCATCGAGGAGTTTTTTGCTGATATTTCTTTTGATTTTAGCAGCGAGCGCGTGCTCCAAAGAATCAGAGCAGTCGGGTCAAAATCCGGACTGGAAAAGAGGCAGGGCTGTTTACGTTGCCAACTGTGTTGCATGTCATAACAGCGATCCGTCAAAAGATGGCCCCATCGGCCCCGCCCTCAAGGGTTCACCGCCAGAATTGATTGAATATCGAGTTCTACGCACACAATACCCCCCCGGATATAAACCCAAACGACATACCCAGGTCATGCCCACTTTCCCGTTCCTCAAAACCGAGATTCCCTATCTCGTCGCCTACCTGCGTTGACAGGTTACCTTAAAAGACCTAGCGCCAAGACAAAGAAGATTCCCGTTAGCAAGAAACCCACCCACAGAGCGCCGGAAACGGAGTCCAAGGGTTTTTTGGTAGCGCCTTGGGTTCCGACCAACGCGTTATACTCCACTGCAGCGATAATAATAAGAGTGATCAACCAGAAAAGACCTTGGGCAGGGGATGGTCCCACCAGTCCGGGATAATGCATCGCGGCCCCCATGAAAAAGAGCATGGGGATGGAGAACACCGTATTTGTCCTCGACGTGAGCCCGGCGCGCCGCCCCGCACCCGCGGCAGCAGGTAATGGCTGCCCTCCCTGCGCTGCTTGATTAGCCGATGCGATGACGATCTGTTGATTTGGCCAAATCACAAGCCAGACGTTTAAAAACATGATGGTTCCCAGCAAACCGCCCAGGTTAATCGTAATGCCATATTGAGAACTGAAAAAGGCTTCCCCTCCCATTTGGTGCAAGCGGATTAAATACATCAAAAGACCCGCGAGAAAAGTCACCATGGCACCCCAGCGAAACCACCATAATGCGCGCGGTACAAGTTTCTGGATCGCCCCCGTTCTTACGGGCGCTTCCGTTTCGGCGAAGAACGGAGTCTGGACGAAATTGAAATAGTACAGAATTCCAATCCACGTAATACCCGCCAAGAAATGAATCCACCGAAGAAAAAAATGAAGGACTTCCATAGCTCTCCCCTCCTTCTACCCCTGACGATCTTTCAAAGGGATTAAACGGTTAACGATTTGGCTTTTTATATATTAGTGGATGCTCATTTTTGTCAAGGAAAAAACGCGTCTTGGTTGCGCTGGGCGATTCGAAACGTCGATTAGGATTTATAATATTAACCACCGCAGCCTTTGCGCTACGGCGCTTAAAGATAGCTTGACCTGACTATAGAACTATGCCATTTTGCGTGCTATCTTTTGTCTCGGCTTCATGGAGTTCTTCTGATTCGTGAAACAAAAAGTAAGGCCGTGAAACCTATCGTCGCTGCAGCTCCTGAAGCTCGCCGCCGAATTCCCTCACTCGATAGCGCGAGCGATCCTTTCAGCTTCGTGACCGATGAACTGCAACTTGTCGAGGAGAATTTGCTTCGCGCCATCCGTTCGCGCGAACAAACCCTCACAGATATTGCGGGCCATTTGATTTGCGGCGGCGGCAAAAGAGTTCGGCCCATGGTGACTCTTTTGGCTTTTCTTGCTTTCGGTGGAAAAAGAACACAGGACATCGTCGATATCGCGACCGCAATAGAGCTCATTCACACCGCAACATTGCTCCACGACGACATCATTGACCGGGCGGACACCCGGCGCGGCAAAGAGTCTGCCTACAGGAAATTCGGACTCAAAAACACGTTAGTAGCTGGCGATTTTCTTTTCATTAAAGCATTTGAGTTCGCGGGAAAATTCGATGAGACCGTTGTCGAATGGACAGCGGATGCCTGCGCCTTGCTAACCGAGGGGGAAACACTTCAAGGTTACTTCAATCGTAATCGTGCCGTCACTGTGGACGACTATGTCGAAATCGCAAAACGCAAAACCGCCTCCCTATTTGAAACGGGCGCCAAAGTGGGAGCTTATCTTGCCGGCGCCAATTCCGCATCAGTGGAAGAAACCCATCGCTACGGCCTCAACATGGGTATCGCCTTTCAAATGGTTGATGATATTCTCGATGTCGTAGGCCAGATCGAGCTCCTCGGAAAGCCGACTGGCATGGATTTGCGAGACGGTAATCCTTCGCTGCCAATCATCTTGGCGCTTAAAGCAGAGCAGACCGCCGTTTGTGAAGCCTTTCAGACCGCGCAACCCACAGAAGCACTGGTTACGGCGGCCCTTAATGCCATCAAATCGGGGCCCATTATCCAAGAGGCCAAATCCATATCGCGGGGATATGCTGAAGAAGCGCTCAAGTCAATCAGGAAGTTTCCTCCTTCCCTCTACCGCAATGGGCTCAAGACGCTTGTCCAATTGATTATCGATCGAGACTTTTGAGTCTTTACAACACGGCAATTATCCTCTGCTTTCGCGTGTTGTTTCAATTCTAACACTGGTGATGTCATCCCTCGACAATCCACGCGATCGCGCGATTCAAGCAATGTTCGACAGGATCGCCGGGCGCTATGATATCCTGAATCGCATTATCAGTCTTCGCCTGGACAACACGTGGAGAAGCAAAGCGATAAAAGAGGTTCTACGAAGCGGCGATCAGGTGATCTTGGATCTAGGCGCCGGGACGGGTGATCTCACTTTCACCGCAGCCAAGAAGATCAAGGGTGGTGCCCGAATCGTTGGACTGGATTTTTCCCTGGAAATGTTAAAGCTAGCGCGGTCAAAGCAAAACAGCGCGAAAAATGGTGAGAAGACGTGTTTTATCCAGGGCAGCGCAACATTTTCGCCGTTCAAGGACTGCGCTTTTGATGGGGTCATGACCGCGTTTGTATTGCGCAACGTGTCCGACCTTTCTCTGTTCTTTGCTCACGCCTTCAGAGTCCTAAAGAACGGCGGAAGATTCGTGTCTTTAGATATGTTTCCACTAAGGAAGACCTGGTTCGCAGCGTTTTACTCGCTGTATTTCTACCGCTTAGTCCCATGGATCGGCGGACTCCTGGCCCATGATCGCGTCGCGTACAGATATTTGGCCGAATCGGTCGAGAGTTTTCATCCGCCGGAGAGAGTTGCGGAGCTTCTCGAACAAGCGGGCTTCAAGCAAGTAACTATTCGAAAGTTTCTCAACGGGGCAGTTTGCATGCACGTGGCCGAAAAAACCAACCCATAGCCACGTCCATCGTAAGACCATGCGGACTTTTTCCAGCAGTTTTCTCCTGTTTTTCTATCAGATCGCATTGGGAGGTCTCTTCGGACTGTCAGCTACGCCGTTTCACGAACTCGAAAGAGCGTTCTACAAATCAACGGCCGGTGTTTTGTTTGTGATAGCTGCACTGGGGTTCTGGGGAAAGAGCCACCTGTATTGGCAGAACATCTCCGCCGAAAATAGCTTTGCGACTGCCGCCGAGATCTTACTTTATGCCTTGTTTGTGATTTCTTTCGCCGCCTATATGATCTCTCTCTGGGGTGAAAACCAGACATTCAGAGCGCGGAGTTTTGCATTTTGCGTGCTCTGCGGCACGACCGGACTCATTTTCAGCGCTCACGGCTTTTACCAGGCTCCTTTCTGGTCCTTCGAAACTTTCGTTTACCCTATTGCCTTCTTTTTGTCCGCTCTACTCCTTGGAACGGTCACCGTGGGTATGCTCCTCGGCCATTGGTACCTCATTGATACGGGTCAGAGCCTCGATCCATTTATCCGCATATACAAATTTTTCGTCGTCGCGCTGGTCGTGCAAACGATCTTTCTGCTCATGTCGCTGATCGTACTTTATAACTTCGGTGTTTCGGAAAGCGGCCTAGAACGTTTGTGGACGGATCATCGTACGCTCTTCCTCACACGAGTCATCTCAGGCCAAGTCGCCCCCTTGATTTTGTCCTGGATGATCTGGCGAACACTGGTGATCCCGCACACCATGGCCGCGACGGGTCTGTTTTACATCGCCCTACTAGGCGTCTTCGTTGGAGAAATTTTAGGAAAGCAGATCTTGGCGCTGACCTCGCTACCGTTCTAACCGTAGCAACTAGCCAGCCGATCGAGGATAGGTCTTAATCTTCGTAATCCGTAAGCCGCCCGAAGTCCATCCGAGATCATAGCCAATCCGCTCCCCTTCCCGGAGATCGAGGGGCGTCTTTGCCTCACCGGAAAGAATGACCAGATCATATGAGAAACGAACTTCTCGCCCGCTCTCCGTCCGAACCACTCCCATATTGTTAGATGGGAAGAGCTTAACTATCACACCGTGGTGGTAGTAATCCTCTCCGAGCGGCGGCGGCGGATTATCCTGACTATCACTGATGATCATAGCTGAACATTACGGGAACGCACTAACGCATCAATGGCTTTTGTCTCGCTATTCGCCCCTGCAGTTCCATCAAGCCATCCAGAACCGCCTCGGGTCGTGGAGGACATCCAGGGACGTACACGTCAACGGGAATGATACGATCAATTCCCTGAACCGTCGCATAGTTATCGTAAAAGCCACCGCTTGCGGCACAAGCACCAAACGCCATTACCCACTTGGGCTCAGACATTTGCTCGTAGACACGCTTCAAGACCGGGGAAAGTTTGTGATTTACCGTCCCTATAACCATCAATAGGTCAGCCTGTCTCGGGCTGAAGCGCGGCAAAAGCGCGCCGAAACGGTCGATATCGTACGGAGACATGGATAGAGACATGTATTCCATCGCGCAGCAAGCGGTCGCGAAAGGGTACGGAAACAGTGAATACTTCCGCGCCCAACCAACAGCCTTGTCCAAACGAGTCAGCACAACAGAATCCGCCAGGAGTTTCTCTGGACCCATTTTTGATTCAACCGAGTAGTTCTCAGGTTGCATGACTTCCCGCCCGCGCAATTAGAACTTACGCTACTACTTTCCCTTCAGCTAAACAATAATGGCCGGCTGGTGTCAAACGTCAGCAGCAGCACGCACGCAACAAAGTCAAAGCTTTACCACGTTTATGGCCTGCGGCCCCTTTTCTCCCTGTGCGATTTCAAATTCCACCGACTGACCTTCATTTAAGGTTTTGAATCCGTCCCCTTGGATCGCCGTGTAGTGAACAAAAACATCACCACCGCCCTCTTTCTCGATAAAACCATATCCCTTGGAGTTGTTAAACCATTTTACTTTTCCAGTTGCCATTGCTTAGAACCTCCCTGTTCACGTTGCTTCAACACCGATGCGATGCAAAGTCGAATCCCGCAGTCGCGCGCTCCGCGAGCCCTAGCGACGCACACTCTCCCCGCGCAATTGCGGTGACGGTCCGGAAACCGACCAAGATTCAAATTTTTCAATTCGATGCAAATCTGGACGATTCTTTCTGTAGGGACGGACATTAGATAAAGCTGCGTATTGTTGTCAAGACAAAATTTTCTGTCGCTCCGTAAGCATTCTGCGCTACTTTTCGTTTGACGGACCCATGGCGGTAGCGTCGCAGAGCTATGTATCTCTATGCCGCGACACTCGCTGCGCTGATGGAGAAGCCTCATTATTGAGGCCACTGGATGACGCGAGCATTGGTAATGCTCGGTGCTTGGAAGCGGTTGTCCTCTCCCTCTCGTATGCTCCCGTAATGCCCTTCAAAGCCTCCAATTGGCGACTTATCAAAACCGCCTGGGGTTGATTTTTCCGTCGCCCTGGGGGTGCCTAATGACATTTGCCTATTCTTTGAGCAACCTCTAACCGGCTGAATCCAATAGTAAAATTCACTCGAGCCGGTCATTTACTGAACGAAAACGATTTTATATTGACTTTGGGTGTTTTTTTCATTATAAATGGCTTAGTTAGCGTTTTGGATGATCGCGTATTCCCTTGCTCTTAAAGAGGTTTTTTTGCGTTAGTGGTGCGTGACCTAAAGGGCGACCGGATGGCCATTTACACTGAAATCACGAAAAAGGATGCGACGAAGATCGTCGAAGAGTTCGCTCTAGGTGATCTCGTATCCTCTTCTGGAATCAAGAACGGTTCGGTCAATACGCACTACCTGCTGGAAACCAAACGGGGGCGATTTTTCGCTAAGATCGACGAAGTCAAAAGCGAACTTGAAGTAAAACAGGAGTTGGATCTGCTGTTTCACCTCAGGAAACAAGGTTTCCCTTGTCTGCAGCCGCTAAAAACGAAAACGGGAAGGTACTATATTGAGTTCAGGGGTAAATGCCTCACTGTTAGTCGGCACCTGGACGGAATAGAACTCCCAATCGAGTCTCTTACCGGGAGCCATTTAGGAATTCTCGGCCACACATTGGCCAACTTACATCTAATCGGAAGAAGCTACAAAAAGGGGATCGATAATCGCTTTGGATTCAGCAGAATCGTGGCAATTTACCGCGAGGTGCGTCGGCAACTCCCGTCTCACTTGAGAAACATTGTTCGGGTCTTAGATGACGAGTTCTCCTACCTCGAGAATTACCTCGACAATAACCTGCCCAAAGGAATTATTCACGGAGATTTTTTCCCGGATAATGTGAAGTTCAAAGGCAGCCGGTTGGTGGGGGTGGTGGACTTTGAAGCCGCATGCAGGGGTAAGCTCATCTACGACCTAGCCACGGCGGTTAATGCCCTCTGTTTCGTTGACCAGCGTTACCGCATTGATCGTTTCGAAGCGTTGATTTCCGGCTATGAAAGTCTCCGACCTCTCTCTCTGCCGGAGTGGGACTCGTTTCCCAATGAGCTACGTTTTTCCGCCTTGCGGTTCACGGTGACGCGAACTAAAGATTTCTATCTCAGAAAAACAGATGACAGCCAGCGGGTTTACAAAGACTTCAAGGAGTTTTACGATCGGCTGTTGGTGCTTAGGCGGGAAAAAAGTGGCGGTATGGAAGACATACTACTTGCTATGGCAACCGGCTATGATTACCGCAAATACCAGAAATCGAAGCCTTCCAAATAGCCGTCTATCCACGTATTCACGACCCTGCATTATCGGTTCTGCTTAAGCCACTCAGTGTGCTCATTTTCTTCTGAGCATCGCGACGGATAAGACGAATCAGGGACCATAACATCAGCAGGAGCCCGCAAAGAAACAAGGTTCGTCCGCCGGTCAAAACGACATAAAAGAAGTTAAGTTTCACTCTCGCCGCGTTGTATTTTTCCCTGTCCTCGTTGATGCGGCGAAGCACCTCTTCGTTTTTCTGATGATCGAGCTCCTGAAAGCTCCTGTAGGATTCTTCTAAGCCAGTTTGTCCAGTTCGGTGTAACAGGTTCTGATATTTAGTTGTCTCAACTGCGCCCACTATCCAGTTTCCAATTCCTAGTACAAAACAGACAATCCCTGACATGAGCAGATAACTCGAATAGATGTCACGTGCCTTCATTTCACTACTCGTGTAACAGAATTCCCGGTTAGGGTCAATTTTGCCTAGCTTGACACATCGCGGCTACTGCGGTACGGTCACGGTCAATAGTATCTGGACACCTTATCCAGAGTGGTGGAGGGAGCGGCCCTTCGAAGCCACAGCAACCGGTTCCCGAAAAAGGAACGCTGGTGCTAATTCCTGCCTCCCGGTAACTCGGGGGAAAAGATAAGGTGAGGTTAAGCCTCTTCTTATCTTTTCTTTGAGCTAGGAAGAGGTTTTTTTTGCGGAAGTTAACTTTGAACACTCGCCTGACAAGAGACCAAATCGAGCGCTATAGCAGGCAGATCATGATCCCCGATCTCGGCGGTCGGGGACAGATCCGGCTTCGGCAATCTCGCGTTCTAATCATAGGGGCGGGTGGCCTGGGCTCACCGGCCGCCCTCTACTTAGGAGCTGCGGGCGTCGGGGCTCTCGGCCTAGTTGATCCTGATCGGGTGGAATTGTCGAATCTACAGCGCCAAATCCTCCACACCACGCTTGACCTCAGCCACCAGAAGGTAGAATCAGCCAAGGATAAACTAAGCAAGCTCAACCCTGAGGTTGAAGTCGTCATCTATCCCGTTCGGCTTGAAGCAGACAACGCCGCCACCATCTTTTCCGGTTATGATTTTATCGTTGACGGCAGCGACAATTTTCCCACCAAATTTTTGGTTAACGATATCGCCGTGAGTATGGACATTGCTTTTTCTCACGCTGGAATCGTCCGGCTGCAAGGACAAACGATGACAGTCGTGCCTCGGAAGAGCGCCTGCTATCGTTGTCTCTTCAGAGAGCCACCTCCTCCCGAAGAAATATTGAATTGCCAGCAAGCCGGTATACTCGGAGCCGTTGCCGGGACCGTGGGTTCGATCCAAGCAACCGAAGCGATCAAGTATCTTGCCGGCTTTGAGGAAGGATTGCTGACCGATCGATTGCTGACCTACGACGCAAAATCCATGACGTTTCATATGGTAGACGTAAACCGAGACGTTCATTGCGCCGCCTGTGGTGTCGAACGAGTCGCAAGGTCAAGCCTTTCTTAAAGCACCCAAAACTCAAACAACGAAAGGGATAATTATGAGCTTCGTCAGAGGGCTTCAGTGCAGAGAATGCGGACAGGAATACCCGAAGGAGCCGCTTCACGTGTGCGAAACTTGCTTCGGCCCTCTGGAAATTGTCTATGATTATGACGCCATAAAAAAATCCATCAGCCGTGAAAAAATCGCGTCCCGTGACAAAAACCTGTGGCGCTATCGCGAACTACTTCCCATCGATGGAGAAGCGCAGGCGGGTCTCTATTCGGGTTTTACCCCTCTCGTCCGTGCCCGCCGCCTCGGCGAAGCATTGGGCGTCAAAGAACTCTACATCAAAGATGATTCAGTGAATCACCCCACTTTTTCGTACAAAGATCGCGTTGTTGCTGTGGCGATATCAAAAGCCATAGAGTTCGGATTTGACACCGTGTCCTGCGCGTCGACTGGAAATCTCGCCAATGCAGTCGCGGCCCACGCGGCGAGAGCTGGTTTGAACTGCTATGTTTTTATCCCCGACGGGCTAGAACAAGGGAAGATTATCGGCTCCGCCATTTATGGACCCAAGACCATCGCGATCAAAGGAAACTACGACGACGTCAATCGACTCTGCAGTGAGATCGGCGACAAATACGGCTGGGCCTTTGTCAACGTCAATTTGCGGCCCTACTACTCCGAAGGCGCCAAGACCCATGGCTTCGAGGTGGCGGAGCAGCTCGGTTGGAAGCTGCCCCGACACATCGTCGTTGCATCCGCCGGTGGGACGATCCTGCCCAAGCTCTCGAAGGGTTTCAAAGAACTCGTCAAAGTCGGTCTGGTCGAAGACACCGGCTACAAGATCTATTCTGCTCAAGCCGCCGGCTGCGCCCCGATTATCAACGCGCTACAGAAAGGAACTGATTTGATCAGTCCGGTAAAGCCAAACACAATCGCGAGCTCCATCGCAATTGGAAATCCGGCTGATGGCTATTATGTCCTTCAAGCTGTGCGGGAATCAGGCGGATGGGGTGAAAGTGTAACCGACAAGGAAATTCTCGAAGCCATCCATCTCTTGGCTCAAACTGAGGGAATATTTACCGAGCCTGCCGGGGGGACCGAAGTGGCTGTAACTAAGAAACTCATCCAAAACGGCAACATTCCCCGGCAGGAGTCTATCGTCATCAGCATCACCGGCAACGGCTACAAAACTCTGGAAGCTGTCGCCGGCAGCGTCGAAAAGCCATTGACGATCACGGCAACTCTGGAAAACTTCGATGCACTCTACCAACAGCTTAATCCGACGGTGACAGCAAAAGCCGCAAGCGGTTGAAATTCACTGGTCTATCGAGTGACGGTGTCAGCATCGCTCCATTTCTTGCAAGGATCGTGGCAAGAGTCTATCTTAGTTAGAAAGCTATCAGCTAATGTTTTTTCTATAGATCCGAAGGAGGTAGTTTTATGTCAGTGCGAGTTCGTGTCCCGACCCCGCTGAGAAAATTCACTCAGGGCGTCGATGAGGTTAGCGCGCAGGGCGCCAATATTAAAGCACTCGTGGAAGATCTCGAGAAGAATTTTCCCGGCATCAAGGAACGGATCTGCGATGAAACCGGAAAGATCCGCCGTTTCGTCAACGTTTACGTCAACGGCGATGACATCCGTTTTTTGCAGAACCTGGAAACCGCGCTAAAAGAGGGCGATAATATTTCTATCGTCCCGGCCATTGCCGGGGGCTGCTAATTTCTTACTGAGAGCGACGATGGCACGAGCCACACCTAATCTCCGATTGGTTTCGGTCCCGTCTGCGGAGCCGAAGAGAGCCGAATCCGTCCTAGATCTGATCGGCAATACCCCTTTACTGGAACTCCGAAAGCTTCCGGCAGGGCTGCCGGCCAGCGTGCGAATTTTTGCTAAATTGGAGGGATTCAATCCGGGCGGATCGGTTAAGGATCGACCGGCGCTGCGGATGGTCCAAGAGGGCATCCGTACGGGAAGACTTAGACCGGACAAGACAATTTTAGACTCCAGCTCGGGAAACACCGGGATCGCGCTTGCCCTGATCGGTCGCGTGCTCGGTTACCCGGTGGAGTTAGTTATTCCGGAGAACGTGAGCAGGGAACGGAAGCAAATCATCCATGCTTACGGCGCAAAGATCATCTATAGTGATCCTTTGGAAGGTTCCGACGGCGCCATTCGGCTATGCAGAAAAATCCTCCAAGAAAATCCCGATCGCTATTTCAAGCCGGATCAGTACTTTAATCCGATGAATCCTCAGGCTCATTATGAAACTACGGGTCCAGAGATCTATCGGCAAACTCAGCAAAACATTACCCATTTCGTTGGGGGGATCGGCACCGGCGGAACCATCATGGGCATAGGCCGATATCTCAAGGAAAGGAATCCAAGCATTAAAATTATCGCCGTGGAACCCGACGATGCGCTTCATGGCCTCGAAGGCCTCAAGCACATGGCCAGTTCAATTGTCCCCGGCATTTACCACGAAGAAGAATTGGACGACAAGATCTCGGTTTCCACCGAAGACGCTTACGCGATGGTTTATCGTTTGAGTCAAGAAGAGGGAATTCTGGTTGGCCAGTCGTCGGGCGCGGCCATGTTTGCGTCTTTGAAGCTCGCACGCAAGCTTCACGACGCCACGCTAGTTACGGTATTCCCCGATTTCGGCGATAAATATCTCAGCACAAATCTCTGGGTCGGCTGGCGCGATCGGATGGCGGTGGGAAATCTAACATTCTCCATTTAGACCCGCTGAAGAGAGCCTGGTGCGGATCAGGGCAAAGACTATTGAGCGGTCGCCGAAATAGATAAAACCAAGGCCCCGCCTTCGTGCGGCGGTCCTCCGAGTAGGAAATTTCCCCCATTATTCAGGCGGACGGTAGTATCGACGACAGGCTTGTCTCCGTGCTGCAAACGTACCTTCAAGGCGAGCTGTTTGTTCCGAAACTCCTGAGGTGTTACCGTTAGAGAACGGCCACCCGGAATCTCAAATACGGCGTTTCCTTGCCAAGCCACATTCTGTGTTTCCTCTTTCAGCAGCCGGTAAGAGCGATATTTCATCACCTTCAGCTGATTTTTCATCGTATTGAGTTTGGGGTCGATTTCATCGCTTTGATTGTTGGCCAAAATTGTCCCGATCTTGACGCGGACCGTCTGGGGATTATTTTCCGCGGCATTTACCGAATAAGCCCCTGCGAGCCAAATCAGACAACTAAAAAGAAGGGCTCGTTTCAGTATTCTCCCCAGAAGACTCATCTTCACCTTCTTGATTTTGATACAACCAAATGACAGTAGTTTTTGTTTCGTCTTCACGCAGCAGCGCAACATTCCGTCCGTGAGCGTCAATAGATTCGACCGCCGCAAAGTTGTTGCGTTGCGACCCTAGCTTCCAAAATGAATCCAACGCGAACACACCGAGTAGAACAACGATGACTGCGGGGACAGTCCAAGCAAGTCCCGGCGCGGCAAATGTAGACCGCGCCCATTCCATGATTTCTTCCTGCCAACTCCGCTTTTTTGTAATCCGTTCTCGGACCCCAGCCCAGAAAGGCTCGAAGGCGATCCGCGGTACATTGGACACCAAAAGGCTCTTCAGCGAGGACTGCAGTTTTTCCAATTGACGCCGCTCTCCGTCACACCGTGCGCAGCTTTCAAGGTGCACGCGAATGATTTCGGCGTCAGATGCGCTTAACTGGCCGTCTAGCCATCCACTCAGCGATTCTCTTATTAGCTTACAGTCTCTCATAAAAACGCGCTTAACTTTTCCTGCAGCTTTTTTCTTGCGTAGTGAAGTCGACTCATGACGGTT
>JAHKKJ010000634.1 GCA_020027655.1 Deltaproteobacteria bacterium
AACGACGACCCCGGTCACGGAGACGTAGAGCCAGATGGGAAACGTCCACCGAGCAATGCGCCGATGGGCTGCGAATCTTTGTTTGAGCGCCCTGGACAAAGTGATCAGGACCATCGGCACCACGGCGACAGCGAGAATCGTGTGCGTCAGCAGGATAGCGAAATAGAGGGTGCGGATGGCGCCCTGGCCTTTGAACGGAACGGAACCGACTTGGTAATGGTAGACGAGGTATGAAATCAGAAAGAGGGTCGAGCTAGCGAAGGCCGAAAGCATGCAGGCCTTATGCGCCTTGATGTTTTTAGACTTGATGAAGAGAAATCCGAGAATCAAAAACGCAGCGCTGAGTGAATTCAGCGCCGCATTGACCGAAGGCAGCTGTGATACTGAAATCAACGGGGAAAGATGTCGGGAAGCAACATCAGGATTAGAAAAACGCACAAAACGAACGGGCTCAGCGCAATGAGCCCTAAGGTTACCCGCTCAAACTTAAGGTGCATGAAGTAGAGCGCTACCAGTACCGCCTTGGATATCGCCAAGACCACGAGAAGTACCAGAATTCCCATCCTGTGAATCGGCATGTAAATAACCCCAAGTTCGAGAAGGGTCAACGCCAGTAGCCACCAAAATACGCCCATGTAGTTGGGCTCGTCGTGCGTCGTTGTGGTCATCGAAAACTCCTGCTTCCTATAAACTAGACGAGGTAAACAAATGTAAAGATCAATATCCAGACCAGATCCACGAAGTGCCAATAAAGGCCGGCGATCTCGACATGTTTAGCCTGATAGCGGCCACGAGATACCGCGACCAGCACACAGGTATTGTAGATGACGCCGCCGGTGACGTGCAGGCCGTGGAAACCGGTCAGGACAAAGAAAGTCGTGGCGAAAAGATCTTTGCCAAACGCGAGATTGTGATGTGGCAACACTTCCGTAATCAGATGGGTCCACTCGTAGGCCTGGCACCCCAAGAATATAAGTCCGCCCAAAATCACTAGTCCAAGAAACTTCTTGAACCTTGCCTTATCGCCTTTCTGGATGGCCGACAGGGAAAGCACCATCCAGACGCTGCTGACGATCAGCAGAAAGGTCATGAACGCGGTTAAATTAATACCCAATATCGCAGACGGCACCGGCCAATTCGTGCTCGCGTGGCGGAGGATGCCGTAGCCGACGATCAAACAGCCGAAGGACATCGCGTCGCCGGCCAGAAAAAGCCACATTCCAAGCTTGCCCCAACTCTCAGGGGTCAGGGGAGTTTCTTGGGGCTCTACGCCAGCGTGCGTCGCAGTAGCTTCACTCATCGTCCACTCTCCTTGTCATTCCAAGCCAAATGAACTAGCGGCTCCGCCGTTTCCGCCTGCTCGCGCTTTGCCGCGGCACGGCGGTATGCGAAAACCAAACCTCCAGCGATTGAACCCACGACCAGATAAGGTGTGGCCATGAGAAACAAGACGCTCCAGTTGAAGGCATCCGCTGTCGGATCGCCGGCGCCGGTGACGCAGACGGAGCAGGCTTGAATCGAAAGCGGATTTGCAATCAGCGCCGTCACACCGCTGCACAACGGAACTAACCATCTATGTTTCATAAACTGGCGTAGCCAAAAAACTAGCGTAACGATCTATCAGTGTCAACCGAACCCGTCTAATACAGATAGACCAAACCATACAGCACCGGCCACAAAGCCACGACAAACGTCCAATACATGCCGCAGATTTGTAGTCCGACGTGGCGCTCTTTGGAAAACCGTTTCTGTTTAGCTTGCACGAAGACCACCAGAAGCCAAATCAGTGCGCCCGCCACGTGCAGCCCGTGGAATCCGATCAAAGTGTAGAACAAACCGCCGTAAACGCTGCTGGAAACCGTGAGGCCGAAATGGATCAATCGAAGCCACTCGAAACCTTGAATCACCAGGAAGATACCTCCCAAAACGGCTGTGTAGGCGAGGCAGCGGATCAACCTCTTGTGATCGTTGAAGCGCGCGGCCTTCAAGCTCCAACGCATGGTCACCGCGCTGGCAACCAAGATCAACGTATTCACCCCGGTTACGCCAACCGGCAAGCGTGGCTGAAACGGCGGCGGCCAAATCGCGCTGCCGACGCGAAAAACGATATAGGCGCCGATGAGCCCGGCGAAGAACATGGCCTCGGCGCCGAGGAACATCAGGATCGCGACCCAAGCATTGCTCCCGATCGGTATGTTCGGCCGCACCGGCGGCGCCGGCGGTTCGCCGCCGCCAAACGCCGGCTGTTTCGCTTGACTCTGTGGCGGCGCTTCATCGAGACGCCGCGCTGTCGAACTCTTTGCCATGACTCAGGGAAAATGGAACGATGGAATACTGGAACAATGTGAGGGCCAACCTTCCACCATTCCATCATTTCCAGTTTCTTCTATTAAGCTCACTCATTCAATATCTAATAATGAAGACAATCACCGCGCCAATATAGAGCACGATCAACAGCGCCAAAATCAACCCTATGCGCCGATTTCTACGCCGCACGCTGCCGAATTCATCCATGAGAAGCTCACTCATAATGGAACACGATCCAACGCCATTACCAGCAAAAGCACCGGCAAATAAATTAGCGAGGCAAACAGCAGCCGGCGCGCGCCGGCCAGCGTTGACTCCATGACGAGACTGATCCCGCTCGCCAGGAACCCAATGCCGAGCACAAATGCAACCAGAAAATAGATAGCCCCCGCAAGCCCGAGCAAGGTCGGCAATAAGCTGACCGCCAGCAAGGCGGCGCAATGGCTGACGATCTGGCGATTGGTGCTCGAGCCATCGGGCTCGATGACCGGAAGAAATTGGATGCCCGCCTTGGCAAAATCGTCTCGGTAAAGCCGGGCGATGGCCAGAGTGTGCGGCACCTGCCACAAGAACATGATCGCGAAAAGTACCCACGCATCGACTTCGAAGTTGCCTCTAGCAGCGACCCAACCGATGACCGGCGGTAGAGCTCCCGGCACGGCGCCAACCAGCATGCAGAGAGAGCTCCGGCGCTTCAACGGGGTATAGAAGAACAGATAGCTTAGCGTAATCAAGGCCGTGACCCACGCGCTCGCGATATTCACGGCCAGCGCCAGATAGGCGAGCCCTGCGATGGTGATGGCGGTTCCAAACCACACAGCCTCGCGCGGCTGCACGCGCCCATCGGGCAGCGGACGGTGGCGTGTCCGTTCCATCATGGCGTCCGTGTCGCGCTCGAGAAACTGATTCAGTGCAAGGGTTCCGCCGGCTGCCAGTGCTGTTCCAAGCAACACTTGCAGCAGACGAAGATAGTCAGGAATTTTCTCGGATCCGACGTAAAAGCCCACGAAGGCCGTTACCAGTACCATAAGAACGATCCGGGGTTTGGTCAGCTCAAAAAAATCCGCGAGCCGG
>JAHKKJ010000635.1 GCA_020027655.1 Deltaproteobacteria bacterium
TACCCGGCGATAATCGTCCTGTTCCAACGCTTTTAGGCTCACGGCGCCAAAGATCTCTTCCGGAGTCGTGAAGCGGGTGAGGAGCCACTGAAAATAGTTGGCGCCATCGATGCGGCGGCACATCTCGTCGGCCAGCATCGATTTGGCGGTGCCGGGCGGGCCGACAATGAGCACGTGGTGAGACGAGAGGAGCGCGGCCAGCGCTCCGTCGATCAAATCGGCTCGCTCGAGAAACGTTTGCCGTAACTCGTCGCGAATTTTTTTGAGTTTTTCTTGCGGCGTCATGGTCAGCTAGATTTTAAGGTACCAAAAGGTCTTGGTTTAAACAAACATGGACAAATGTCAGGCTTTTAGATATTCAGGAGCAAAACCATCTCTGAGGTGTTTTCTTATGAAGATTACAAGAATTCTTGCTCTGAGCTGGCTCATCGGAGTGGTGCCGTTTCCCAACGTTCTGTACGGTCAAGACAGTAAGCTGGTGGATGCTGCGAAGAAAGAAGGCGGCAAAGTAGTCGTCTACGGTTCCCTCGAAAATGACACCATGGACATGATCGCCGCCGCCTTAAAAAAGAAAACCGGGCTGGAAACGGATTACTGGCGAGAAGCGGCTAACAAAGTTACCGATAGAGTCGCCAATGAGTCCCGCGCCGGAAGACCGCTCTTTGATGTCGTGCTGACCACCAAGTCCACGATGCAACTTATCCAAAAGGACGGTTTTTTGGGCAAGTACGATTCGCCTTCAGCGCGCGCGTTTCCCAAAGAGTTTATCGATCCAAACCTTGGGCCGACCTACCGCAACACTATCATCGGCATTGTTTATAATACGGCAATCATTAAACCGGCCGATGCGCCAAAGTCTCTGGAGGATCTCGTCAAACCACAATACAAAGGCAAAGTGGTCATACCCGATGCCAGCCAGCACACAACCACGGCTCAGTGGATGGCGAGTTTACACAAAGTAATGGGCGGCAAGGAAAGGGCGGACAAGTTTATTCGGGAGTTGGCCGCAACCAAGCCCTTGTTGGTACCGTCTTTGACCCCGGCCGGCGAGCGTATCACTACAGGGGAAACTCCTATCGGGATCGCCTTTTTAAAGAACGTGGTCTTTTACGGTAAAAAGGGAGTCCCTTTGGATTACGTTAGACTCGGCAAATTCATGGGAGATGGGCAGTCTATCACGCTCGGTACCAAATCCCCGCACCCCAATGCCGGTAAGGCCTTTATCGATTTTTTTCTTGGCGAAGAGGGATTGCGGTTGATGGCCGGGATCGGCGAGTTTGTCACGCGCAAAGGAATTTATCCGCCGTTGCCGGATGCGGATAAAATTGAAATGGTAGAGATGGACGAGATGGACCAAAAAGGATTTGCGGACAAAATGGCGGAATACCGCAAAATCTTTTTGCAGTAGATGCATGTAACTCATTGCATATTCCTAACGTCATTCCGGCCAACCCAGTCCGGGGTAGCGCGAGCCGGAATCGACCCCCTCTTTGTCTCCCCCTTAGCAAGGGGGAGATTTAGTGGGGGTTCTGGATTCCCGTTTGCACGGGAATGACGATAGCTGGCTTTTTCATCGAACTGTTGAACGACAGCACAGGTCATTTTTTTGATTGCGGAGTGAGTATGGTCGATCAGGAATGGGATGTCATTCTCATAGGTGCCGGCCAAAACAATTTCGCCCTCGGCACTTATCTGGGAATGGCCGGTCTCAGGACGGTGATCTGCGAAAGCCGGTTGGAGAACGGCGGCCGGCTGGCCAGCGAAGAGATCACGATGCCAGGGTACTGGCACAATACCCTTGCTTACTTTCAAGACAATCGAGAAATCTCGCCTGTATGGGAGGAACTCAAATGGGATATCGCGCACCACGCCGAGTTCGTATCGGCGCCGGTGGTGAGCTCGTTGCTACTGGCGGACGGGCGATCGCTTTCCCAGCATCAATCGCTTGCGGATACAGTTAACTCGGTCGCGAAATTTTCGCCCAACGACGCAGTTGCATGGTCGCAGACCCACGACAAATACCACCGGTTAGTCCGAGACTTTCTAATTCCCTATTACTATCGAACGCCCCAATCGAATGGCGCCGCAAGTCATGAACTGGAAGCTTATCCCGCCGGCAAAGACTTCCGCCGCCTGTGGCAGATGACGCCGAGACAGGTTGTTGATGAGCTTTTCGAAAACAAGGCCGTCAAAACCTTGGTGCTGTCGCAAATGGCGATTCCCCGGGGTGCGGCGACGGATTATGAAGGCGGCGGTATAGAAGTTTTGAAGATGATTGCTGGCGATGAAAAGCCGGAGCTGGCGCGCGGTGGCGCTCATTCCATCGCCCAGGTGCTCCAGCGCGCCTATGTTCACCACGGCGGTCAAATTCGCGCTGTCCACCATGTTGAGAAGATTCTGGTTGAGCAAGGGAGAGCGGTGGGTGTGAGACTGCGCGACGGGCGCGAGTGGAAGGCAAAGCTCGGCGTCGTCTCTAATAGCGATCCCTATTCGACGTTTATCGACATGGTTGGCGAGGCGCATCTACCGAGGACGTTCGCCGAAAAAATAAAGGTCATCGAAGTTGACGAATTCTCCTATTTTCAGCTCCATCTGGCGCTGAAGGCGCCCGTACGTTACGCGTTGTTTGAGGCTGATGATACGGCGGTCGGCCAAGCCATGAACATTACCATGGGGCCGGAGAAACCTGCCGATCTGGATGCGATGTGGCAAGAAATCCGCGACGGTGAGTTTCCCCAACATGTTTGCCTCCACGCCATTTGTCCGACGGCGTTCGATCCGTTGCAGGCGCCGAAGCCGAAACATGCGGCATCACTCTTCATGCCGGTGCCGTTTCAACTCAAAGGGAAGCAGCCGGAAGACTGGGTAAAGCTCAAAAATCGCTTCATGGATTCGGTTCTGAAGATTTGGCGGCGCTATGCCACCAATCTCACGGACGATAATATCGAAATGAAAGTGGCTATGGATCCCTTCTACATTTCCGGCCGCTGGCCTAATATGCGGCGCGGTTCGGTTTGGGTCGCGCGCAAGATTGCCAAACAGATGGGAGTCAACCGGCCGATGGAGGAGCTCTCAGGTTATCGGACGCCGATTGATGGACTCTACCAGGTGGGGGCCGCCATGCATCCGGCGGACGCGGTCATCGCCGGATCCGGGCGCAATTGTTGGCAGGTCATGAAAGAAGATCTCAAGTTGGAGATTCGCCAGTAATTTATAAACCTATATTTCGGCCAATTGAGGGGTTATTAGAGTTTGACGGTTGCGGCAGTGATGGACGCTAAGGTTTTGGTATGGTTCTCTCTCCCCATGGAGACTGTGTCGTAAAGGCTCGAAACCTCACACGTGTCATTCTGAACGAAGTGAAGAATCTCGACTTAT
>JAHKKJ010000125.1 GCA_020027655.1 Deltaproteobacteria bacterium
TGCCAACATACTTAACCGCCCGTATAGCATTACCGCAGACGTGGAAATTCCCCAGGGCGGCGCAGAAGGCGTGGTGCTTTCTCAGGGCGGCAACGACGGTGGCTACGCGCTTTATGTCCAGGACGGGAAACTCAGCCATGCCTATAACTACGTGGGTCGGAACCTGTACTACGTCGAATCCTCCGAAACCGTGCCGCCAGGCCGTCATCAGTTGCGGTTTGAATTCGAGGTGACAGACAAACCCGACATCGCTCACGGCAAAGGCGCGCCGGGTAAAGGCCAGCTCTACATCGATGACAAGCTGGTCGGACAGAACGACATCCCACTGACCAATCCGCTCGCCATCGGATTGCTCAGCACCATAGTCTGCGGAGCGGACGCGGGCGCGCCCGTGACGCCGAAGTACAAGGGGCCGTTTCCATTTACCGGTAAGATTTACAAAGTAACCGTAGATGTGAGCGGGGAGCTGATCAGAGACCATGAGGCCGAACTGCGCAGGCATCTAGCGCGGCAATAGGAGAAAGGGACGGGTGTCAGGTTCTTCCCCTCAGTCACTTACGACTTGCCAATTTGATGCTTGGGACAGAATCGATGGGAATGACGGAGACCTTATCGTCGAGGGAATATTGCTGGTGACCTGGGTAGACCACCCAAAGATGCTCGAGGCGGAGATCGCGAATAGCCACATGCATGGAGCGGCCCCCGCCGGGTGCATCGGCGTATTTGATTTCAAACCCATAATGTTTGCCTCCAGCCCTTACCAAAAGATCGAGTTCGGCGCCGGCATAGGTTGCCCAGAAATAGGCATCGCGGGTTTGCAGTGCCGCGATCACCTGTTCCAATGCAAAGCCCTCCCACGATGCGCCGAATTTCGGATGCGATTGCAGGTTCGCAAAGGTGTCCAATTGAAGGAGAGCATGCAACAGGCCGCTGTCGCGGATATAGATTTTAGGAGCCTTGACCTGCCGCTTGCGGAGGTTTTCGAACCACGGAGGAAGTATTCTGATCATATAGGCGCCGGCGAGAATGTCGAGATAACGTCGAGCCGTGTTTTCGGACGTGCCGAGCGACCTAGCGAGTTGCGCAGCATTCCAAACCTGGCCGTGGTAGTGGGCGATCATCGTCCAAAAACGTCTCAGGGTTTCGGCAGGAATCGAAATACCGAGTTGGGGAATATCCCGTTCGAGAAACGTTCGGATAAAGTCGTCGCGCCAAGCCACGCTTGCGGAATCATCGATCGCCAGGAACGACCTCGGAAACCCACCGCGCAGCCAAAGTTGACCACACTTCTCCGCACCGACTTCACCGAGATCAAATCCGGTGAGGTCGATAAATCGTACGCGCCCAGCCAGAGATTCGGACACGCCCTTCACCAAATATGGAGAAGCGGAGCCGAGAATGAGAAACCGGGCGGCGTTCTTGGGGCGGTCCGCCAGAACTCTAAGCAATTCGAACAGGTCGGGGCGCCGCTGGACTTCATCGATGACCACCAAGCCGGAGAGTTCCTCCAGCGCCGTCATGGGCGCAGACAGTCGGCGGATGTCTACGGGATTCTCCAGGTCGAAGTAAGTGCTCGGTTCGCGCTCTGCGATCTCCCTCGCGAGCGTGGTTTTGCCGCACTGGCGCGGACCCAGAAGAGCTGCGATCGGATGGGTGCTGAAAGCATTCGTAATGCTGTCTAATGCCCGCGGTCTCGGAATTATCACGTAGGGAATTATATCATTGAAAATCGTAATGTGAAGTGAGGATTTTCAAGAAACTCCAGGACCTAAGTGGCGGACTGCGTTAAATCATCAACCGCGCCAAGGGTTTGAACAACTTGAGCAAGTGACCTTCATGCCGTGCCGGTCAGTGCGTCGTGGCGACTGGCTACCACTTGAGGAACCTATTGGACCAAAGTCCAATATACAGGTTTTCAATTTTTCGCTAGAAAGACCTCTGAACAAAGGGAAGGCCTAACTTCTTTCGGATTTTGAATATTGTTGTGCAGTTTTCGTGCTTCGAACTTCGTTTTTAAGGAGAGCTATATGACAAATATGAAGATAGTGTTCAGTGCATTACTAACGGCGCTGGTGCTGGGCGGCCCGGTCCTGGGCCAGGACTTGGATGGGACGCTGAAGAAGATCAAGACGTCGGGGACTTTCACCATTGGCTACCGCGAGGCCGCGCCGCCATTCTCTTTCCCGGGGCCGGACAAGCGGCCGGTGGGTTACTCCATCGACATCTGCATGCATGTCGCCAGCTCCATTCAAAAACAGCTCGGGATGGAGAATCTCAAGCTCAACTGGGTGCCGGTGACGGCCGAGAACCGGATCCAGATGGTGGCCCAGGGCAAGGTCGATATCGAATGCGGCACAACCACGATCACCCTTTCGCGTCAAGAGCAGGTGGACTTCAGTCTGATGACTTTCATTGACGGCGGAGGTCTGCTGACTACGGCAGGCACCAACTGGCACGGCATCGCCGACCTTACGGACAAGCGCATCGCCGTGATTCCCGGCACCACCACCGAGAAGGCCCTGGCCGATTTCCTAAAGAAGGAATTCATTACCGTTCAAATCGTCAAGGTCAAGGACCATCTGGAGGGGCTCGCGGCCGTCGAGAAGGGGCTTGCCGACGCCTTCGCTTCGGACCGCGGGACCCTAGCAGGCATCGCGATAACGTCGAAGGATCCGAAACGCTTCGCCCTTGCGAATGTCGTGTTCTCCTACGAGCCCTATGGACTCATGGTGCGGCGCAACGACCCTGCATTTCGCCTCGCCGTGAACCGCGCATTGGCCGGGCTGTACCGCTCAGGCGGCTTTATTCCCATTTACGAGCGCTGGTTCGGCATGTTCGGCAAACCGAGCGAGGCGATTCAGGCCATGTACATCCTCAACGGGCTGCCCGAGTAGATGAGTGTCGGGTGACGAGGGAAGAGTGTCGAGGTGCGGGATTTCGATCGCACGGGTAGTGTCTCTGGCCCACAATCCCTTAAATTTCACCATGAAGAGCATGAAGGACATGAAGAAATAAGATTAAATTCCGCTAAGCGTGAATCTGGGACTCTTGTCGATCTTCTTCATGCTCTTCATGTCCTTCATGGTAAGAAGGTTTTGGCCGCGACCCTGCTGGGAATGGTCAAATGAAAAATTCGAAACTCGAAATCCGAAACAAATCCAAAAGGAATTTCCCAAGAACGGGAGGGATCGATGCGAGGTAACATTTCGATGCACATAGGGGTCATCGGGCTGATAACAGTGCTCACGGGTTTTGTGTCTCATGGCTGGGCGCAGGACAAACCTGCCAACAATATGGAAATTGTCCACGAAAAGCTCAAGGCGGACAAGAAATTGATCGTCGCGAAGTACATGGAATTAACCGACTCGGAAGCTAAGAAATTCTGGCCGGTTTACGAGGAGTATCAGAAGGATTTGCAAAAGATCGACCAACGCCTTCTCAATTTACTCCAGAGCTATGCCGCGGACTATCGGAACAATTCGCTCACCGACGAAAAAGCGAAGCAGCTGCTTGATGAGTGGATTGCCATCGAGAACGATGACGCTAAGCGCCGGGGCTCGTATGTTCCGAAGGTGATGAAAGCATTGCCGCCGAAGAAGGCGGCACGTTACCTGCAGATCGAAAATGAGTACCGCATACTGATGAAGTACGACCTCGCGGCCACGGTGCCGCTGGTTCAGTAGGGGAACGAAGTGAAAGGATTGGAACATTGGAATTTTGGAGAGCCTATCATTCCACGATGCCATTATTCCATTATTCCCCTTTTACGTCACTCGACACCCGAAACCTGAAGGAGAAAATCGATGAGAATGGATTTCGTAAAGAAAAGAATCGGCGTTGCGATCGCGGTAATCACGGTCGGTTTCAACGCCTTAATCCCGGCTGCGGCGCGGGCGGCGAGCGCGCGCGAGATCGATCGTAGCGTTACGCAGTCCTTGGCGACCCTCTATAAGAACACGCCGGGCGCAAAAGCTTTGGCGGACAAGGCGGTGGGTGTGCTGGTTTTCCCGAGCATCGTCAAAGGAGGTTTCATTATCGCAGGGCAATTCGGTGATGGCGCTCTGCGCAAAGACGGGAAGACAGTTGCTTATTATCGGTCGCTGGCGGCGTCCTATGGATTCCAGGCCGGCGTTCAGGTGTTTGGCTACGTGTTGTTTTTTATGGATGAAGCATCGCTTCAGTATCTTGATAATAGTGCCGGCTGGGAGCTGGGAACAGGACCGAGCCTGGTCGTGCTGGACGCGGGCTTCGGCAAGGTTTTGTCAACGACAACGCTGCAGAAAGGTGTGTATGCGTTTATCTTTGACCAGAAGGGACTGATGGGCGGGATCGGTATCCAGGGATCGAAGATTACCCGAATCAACCCGAGCCCGTAGCAGAGCAGTGTCGAGTGTCGAGTGACGAGGGAACAGTGAACGAGACAAGGTTTCAGTGTTCAGGTTTCAGTCAGGATTCGGAATTTCTGACACCTGACACCCGAAACCTGAAACCTAAAGAGGAAAACCGATGAAACTAGACTTCGTAAAGGAAACAATAGGTGTTGCGATCGCGATGATGATGTTGGGTCTCGCACCGCTCAGTTTGGCGCAGGACAAGCCCGCCGACAACATGCAAATTTTGCGTGCCAAGATCAAGGCCGACAAAAAATTAGTGGTGGCGACAAATATGGAATTGACGGAGTCAGAAGCCAAGGGGTTTTGGCCGATCTACGGGGAGTATCAAAAGGACTTGCAAAAGATCAACCAACGTCTAGCCAACTTGCTGGAGAGCTATGCGGCCGACTTCCGGGGTAAGTCGCTTACGGACGAGAAGGCGAAGAAGTTGATTGACGAGGCGGTTGCGATCGAGCAGGCGGAAGCTAAACTCAAGAGCACCTACCTACCGAAGCTAAGCAAAGTGCTGCCGGTAAGAAAAGTTGCGCGTTACCTGCAGATCGAGAACAAGATCAGAGCCGTCGTCAAATACGAGCTCGCGACGGGCGTGCCGCTTGTACAGTAGCGTCGCGGTTGCCGTGATGCCTCACGAGTGGTCCTATCACGTCAGCATCCGGAGATTAGCGGAGGAATAAAGAAGTTGTCGGGAATTAAGAAACTTCGTTTCCTCTGTTCTCTCCTGTTAAAAGAGGTTTCTTAGCGTCTTGGTGTGATGCCTGATTCGGATTTCGACGTTCGAATCTTGGATTTCTGTCGGACCGCACTCGGAAAAATGCGCAAGGAGTGCTTTATGGGATAAGCGGATTGCGTAAGTGGAAGCACTTGGCCCTACTGGCAGCTTTGGTCGTAGCGGCGGTAGTAGAACCGCTGGTCGGAAGCTGGAGCACGCGCACCCAGGTCTTTGTCAACGTTATCGTCGTCGGGGTTAACCTCGGCGTGTTCCTGGTCGTTTTCGAGCAACGGTGGGAACGGTGGTTGGCGTTTTTTCTGGTAGCCCCCCTCCTCGCAAGCGGTATCGTGCATCAGACTTTATCGAACTGGGCACAAATCGCCGCCATCGTGTATCACTGCTCCGCCTTCGTGTTTCTCGGCTTTGCCGTCGCCGTGATCCTGAAACGCATCTTCCACCAGGAGACCATCCGGACCGACGCCGTGATCGGAGCGCTCTGCGGCTACCTACTGGCAGCCGTCGCCTGGGCCAACGCCTACGCGCTGGTTTACCTGTTCCGGCCCGGCTCCTTTCGCGTCGGGGACGTGATCGCCCCGCAGCTCAGCGACTGGAACTTGCAGCGCTTTTTCTTCAATTACTTGAGCATTACCACCCTGACCAGCCTCGGCTACAGCGACATCACACCCATAGACACTCTTGCTCTATCCCTGTCATGGATCGAAGTCGTATTCGGACAGTTCTATATCGCGGTTGTGGTCGCTCAGCTCGTCGGGCTGAGGCTCGCGGAAGCGATGAGACGAGAGCGCCGCGATTCAAATTGATGGAAAATTGGAATACTGGAATGTTGGAATAAGGAGTATTCACCGCAGGAGACACAGAGTTCGCAGAGTAAAATTTCGAGATTCGAATTTCGGAATTCGAATTTTTCCAACTCTGCGCCCTCAGCGCCCCGCGCTGAGATATCCGAATTCCTATATCAGCAGGTAGAGCTAGATATGAAACGACCTTTCCCAACCATCTTAGTGATTTCTTCATTGACGTTGTTTCTCGGTTGCTCTGAACCGTTAACGACAACGGAGAAAGGCGCCGGAATCGGAACTGTTACCGGGGCCGGCTTAGGTGCCATCATCGGCAGCGCCACGGGACATGCGGGCGTGGGCGCCGGCGTAGGCGCTGCAATAGGCTTGATCGGCGGCGCCTTGATCGGTGACCAGATACAGGCGCGGCAAAAGCAGGAACAAGAGTTGCAGCAGCAAATGGCCACACAGCAAGCTGAGATCGAGCGGGCAGAACAAGAGCTCCAGCAACTGAAACAGCAAGAGGCGCGCTAGCCATAACCAAACATATTTGAAATTTGCGTTGTTTTTGAATTACCGAATCGGCAAAAGATGACTCGCGCAAAGACGCGAAGCACGCCAAGTTTCGGAGCAATAAAAGATACTTTTCTTTGCGCCTTGGCGTCTTGGCGCGATAAATTTTCTTGAAGGGGTTTTAGGACTCGGGTCCACGACACTAAATTAACCGCGATGTCACCAGAGGAAGTCTAGAATGAACAGCGAAAATCGCCTCGAGCAAATCGCCGGCATAGCCATTCTGCTATTGCTGGTGATCGGCTGCTTCGTAGTGCTTCGACCCTTTGTGTCGGCGGTTTTGTTGGCGCTCATACTCTCCTATTCGACATTTCCCATCTACGCTTGGTGCGAACGCTTGCTCAAGGGCCGCAGGGGATTGGCGGCGACACTGATGACGTTAATGGTGGCCGCAGTTCTACTGGTACCGCTAATTGTTCTGGGTTCAAGTCTGGCGGAGCAGATTGCCGTCGCCATCGGATGGGCCCGGCGCCTACTCTCCGACGGTCCCCCGGATCCGCCCGGCTGGATCGCTAACGTGCCAGTGGTAGGTCCCGAACTGCATGAATACTGGCAGGGTCTCGCCCACAACACGGCACAATTCCTCAATGAGCTGGTCAATGCAAAACTGGTCAGTGACCTCGGCCAATATCTGCTATCGGCCGGCGAGTTCCTGCTGATCGGCGCTGCTGTGGTGGCTCAAGGAACGCTGCAGTTGGCGCTCAGTCTTTTCATCGCTTTTTTCTTTTATCGCGACGGCATCGACGGAGCAAAAAGACTCCAAAACATGGCCCGCCGGCTTTGGGGAGAACGTGGACTTCATTTGCTCGATGTCGTCGGTGCCACTATCAAGAGCGTCGTCTACGGAACCATAGGGACGGCTATCGCTCAGTCGACTTTGACCACCTTGGGACTGTGGCTGGCCGGGGTGCCCGGTGTGCTGCTGCTTGGGTTTATCACCTTCTTGATGGCCCTGACTCCCATCGGCGCGCCCCTGGTTTGGTTCCCTGCAGCGCTCTGGTTATTTTTTGCCGGTGCAACTGGATGGGCGGTTTTTTTGGTGCTATGGGGCATCTTCGTTGTCGGTGGGGCAGACAATATTATCAGGCCCTATTTTATCAGCCGGGGCAGCGATTTGCCTTTTGTCTTGGTTTTCCTCGGAGTGCTCGGTGGGACCCTCGCCTTTGGCTTTCTCGGTTTATTCTTGGGGCCCACTTTGCTGGCGACCGGCTACGAAATTGTTCGGGACTGGGCGCAGGACGAGCCTCCGGCCGAGCCTTCGGAACCCCAGCCTCCAAGCGCTGTGATTTAAGGTTTCAGGTGTCAGATTTAGACGAGGGTCGAGTGTCGAGGGGAAAATCTCTCGTCCCTCGAAGCTTCTCCTTTCGGATTTCGATATTCGGATTTCGGATTTTTGCTTGAGGCCGCACCCTCCTCCCCTATTGGACCAAAGTCCAATAGACAGTCAGGCCGCTCTTCGCTAGAAAGAGCTCAGCTTGCGCAATTCTTTGCGTGCTTGGAATAGACGAAGTGCTCGCATTCATATATCAAGGGAACCAGAAGTTAAGTCCAATTCGAATAAAGCAGCGAAAGGAGATCAGTATGTATTTGCAGCGTATAACGATCGGTATCGCCGCCGCTACTCTGGTGGCCGGTTCAACTGTTGCATTCGCGGCATCGAGCGACGTCAAGAAACCCCTCGGCAAGATGACCTGTGAGGATTTTCTCGCCTTCGAGGAAAGCTTCAAGCCTAAGGTTGTCTACTGGGCAGTAGCCTACGGGCAAGGCGGTAAACCCGAGGTAAACCCGAAAGCGCCGGGGTTCATGTCGAAGGAATCGAGAAGATGATTCCGGTCCTAATCGACGGATGCAAGAAAGCACCGAAGGAGTCTTTCTGGGAGAAGGTAAAGGCCGAGGTTAAGAAGCTCGAGAAGAAGTTGTGATTCCGGCAATAAGTGAGCCGACAACAGTGATCAGTTGTGGGAGAGTGGAATGATGGAATAGTAGAATAATGGAATAATGAAGAGAGCAGTCCCGCCGCAGCAGCATTCCATCCTTCCTTTATTCCATTGTTCCATTAGTGGGTTTGTTTTGGATTTCAAGCTTCGAATTTCGGATAAGGAGGAAGGCGTATAAAGATGCAAATGAGTCTTCTTCTTGTTTTGTCCTGGATTTCGGTTGC
>JAHKKJ010000636.1 GCA_020027655.1 Deltaproteobacteria bacterium
AACAACAACGCCTATTGCCAGGACAACGACATCAGCTGGTTTGACTGGACGGCGATATCGCGGAACGACGATCTCTTCGAATTCTTCCGCAAGGCGCGTTTACGCGCCGTTTCCCGATCCTGCAGAATCGGCAAAGACCTCGATGATGATCAGGTGAAGGACCTGACCTGGTTTGCGCCGGACTCGGGTCGTCCCAAGTGGGACGATGCGAGTCTGCGAACACTTTGCTATCAGCTCGACGCCAGCGAGGATGGAAGCCGATCTCGGCGTTGAACGGCTGTGCTTTATCCTCAATTCCCACTTCGATCCTCAGTGGGTGAAACTGCCTCCGCTTGGGTCAGGCCGGGTTTGGCATCGGGCCATTGACACGAGCTTACCGAGCGGCGAAGATTTCACCGAGCCTGGCCGGGAGATTTCCATCGATCCGGCCGATCATTATATTGCCAACCCGCGGAGCACAGTGGTGCTGCTTGCCCAGCGGCCTGGGCTCGCACGGCGGTCAGGAGTGATTGAGTTGTCGGAGCAGCACACCGTGGACCCAGCGGGGTGACGACCGCGCTGCTGGCGGCGCTCGATGATCTCAACCCGAAAAGCACGTGCTCACCCACCCGATGACTTAAAGGGTACATAAACCTACCAGTAAGTCCGCTTCCGAGTCCCATCCGCCCGCTGAAAACTTATGGGCATTAGAGGTGGCAGGACCAGCGTAGCTTTGTTATAAAGAATCTTCGGTGCAAATCAGGGCCCCTCCCTGGCCCCACCAACCGGCGGGAACGGCTTTCTTTAGCGAAAAAAACTACGATGCGGTATGGTGAGACTGCGCGGCAAGCAGGGAGGAGATTGCAGAATGATGTTAGTTGAAAAGATCCGACGGACATTTTCGCCGCATTGTGACCGCGGACGGACGGTCGGTTACAGTCACAGCCCGAATCCGAACCGAGCGCTGGGTCAATTGCTAAATCTTCCTGGTTTTCTTTGCCTCCTGTTAGTTGTCGGTTGCGCCACGGTTACCGTAACGCCGACGGTGCGTGCGCCGGCCGGTTTGCCTAGACCGGATCGCGTTTTGGTTCACGATTTTGAAGTCGCCAATGCGGATAGTGAGCTGAGCGGGGACCTCGTCCCGCCAGTGGCCCGTGGCACGGGCGCGGCAGCTCGAACTGAAGAAGAGATGAGGGTCGGAAAAGCAGCGGCGAAAGTGCTGACCGACAGCCTAATCCAGGAGCTAGGTAGCCGCGGCATCGATGCGCAGCGCGCGAGTGAAGCGGCTCCTCCTGAAATGAACACCCTCTCCATCAGAGGCCGGTTTCTGTGGCGGGACAAAGACGCCGGAACGATGCGGGCGCGTATCTGGTACTATCAAGGCGGCGGGGTCAACTCTCGTCTTGTGGCGCAAGCTGATGCCGACATCCCGAGCGACTCGAAGCGCGGCGCCGCGGTGGTTGGAAGCGGCGCTTATGCGGGTGCGCAAGAGGCCGACGCCAAACGGATGGCGAACGAGCTGGCCGAACGGGTAGCCGGTTACTACCGAGAGCAAGGCTGGATTAAATCTTAGTGGAAACGACGTATTCGCGTGATTCAAGCCAACCAGAGTTTTCTAGTTCACTCACCGTGAAGCGATTGAAAATTTGTCTCATCAATCCGAAATTCGAGCCCTCCTATTGGGGCTTCGACTATGCCTTGCCGCTCTATCCCGGGAACAAGAAGTGTACGATGACCACGGGAGCGCTGGCGCATCTCGCTGGTCTGGTGCCGGACCATGACGTTTATCTGCTCGACGAAAACGTCGAGGAAATTGACTTCGAGTTTCTCAAAAGGTTCGACATCGTCGGTGTAACGGGAATGATAGTCCAAAGGGATCGCATGCGAGAGATCCTGCGACCGCTCCGTCAAATGGGGGTCTTCGCGGTCGTCGGCGGGGCTTACGCTTCCGTGGATGAACCCTTCTTCGACGGCCTGTGCGACGTTCTGTTTTCCGGCGAGGCCGATGAGACCTGGCCCGAATTCGTCGAGTGTTTTGCTGCCGGCAAGGAATATAAACAGTTTTACAAGCAAGAAAATCCCACGGACATGACTCGGGTGCCCAAGGCTCGGGTCGACCTGCTCAAGGTTGACCGTTACGCGTCCGGGTCTCTGCAATTCTCGCGTGGTTGTCCCTTTCAATGTGAATTCTGTGACATCATCGTGACCTTCGGCCGCCGCCCGCGCACAAAGCGTCCCGAGCAGGTTATCGAGGAGCTCGATGAAATGCGCCAAGCCGGCTTCTTTTCCTGCTTTATTGTCGACGACAACTTCATCGGCAACAAGAAGTTGGCCAAAGAGCTGCTCCGGCTCATTATCCCGTGGCAGCAAAAGCACGGTTACCCATTGCGCCTCACTACGGAGGCGAGCGTTAACCTCGCCGACGATGCCGAGCTCCTCGAGTTGCTGTACCAGGCGAATTTTCGCTCCGTGTTCATCGGGATTGAAACGCCAAGAGTGGCGTCTCTCAATGAAACGAAGAAGTTTCAGAACACCCGGGGAGATTCCCTTGACGCCAAGCTGGCGCGAATTCAGAACGCCGGATTGGATATCAGCGCCGGGTTCATCGTCGGATTCGATAACGATGATGAAACAATTTTTGAAGATCAGTTCCGCTTCATTCAGGACAACGGGATTTTGTTGGCGATGGTCGGGATGCTTGCCGCAGTGCCCAAGACTCCGCTCTTTGAAAGATTGCAGAAGGAAGGTCGTCTACGGCTGGAGGACGCCAATTGCAATATTGTACCCAAGCAGATGACCCCCGCTGAACTGCAGCAAGGGTACTGGCAGCTTCTCAAGCGGCTCTACACACCTCAAGCGTTTCTCGACCGATACTTCAGAATCTATCAATATCCGGAATTTCGCCGCCGGCGGGCGGAGATGTTCGCCAACGCCAAGGAAAACAAGGCCATGCAAGCCCTCGGATACGGGCTGATCTTAGGGTGGAAATTGTTTTGGGCGCTGCTCAAAGATGGCAGTCTGCAGCAAGTCGGGAGCGTCTATCTGCACTATTTTTTTAAACAGATGCGGCGTTATCAAAGGGGTGTCTTTGGCTTTGCGCAATTCATGAACCGTTGCGTGACCCACTGGCATTTCTATAGATTCACCCGCGAAGGGACCGCGGGTAGGCTTCGGCTGTTCAATTCGGGTTAGGCGAAAATTGGGCAAACACAGACGATCCCGTACAGGTCTTAATCCCCAATCGGAACGTCCGCGCTATTTCTAACTGCGTGTAAGTCGCTTAAGCGCCTCAGTGTATTTTTCCTGGGTTTTCTGGACTATTTCCTGCGGCAGGACCGGCGGCGGCGACTTCATGTCCCAGGGAAGATTGATTAGATAGTCGCG
>JAHKKJ010000637.1 GCA_020027655.1 Deltaproteobacteria bacterium
CCTGGACCGATCCAGGGTCGGCAAGGGCTGTCGCGATAGCGCCAGCACGGCAGGCTCGTGACGCAGTTGCACAATATAGCGATAGGCTTCGACGACCTCGTTGGCGTCGCCGGGGCGCAACGTGACCAGTCCAGGGATGGCGCGCAACGACGCGAGCTGCTCCACCGGCTGATGAGTCGGGCCGTCTTCACCGTCGCCCATGGCATCATGGGTGAATACGAAGATCGTCGGCAGCTCCATCAGGGCTGAGAGCCTGATCGCCGGTCGCGCATAATCACTGAAGATGAAGAAAGTTGCGCCGAAAGCGCGGAGCTTTGAGAGCGAAAGTCCGTTTACAGTCGCTGCCATTGCGTGCTCGCGGATGCCGAAGTGCAAATTCTTCCCGCCGGGACTATCGGCCTGGAAGTCGCCGGCGCCCTCGTAAGTCAGAGTAGTTTTGTTCGACGGCCCGAGGTCCGCCGAACCACCGAAGAACCACGGAATGTTTTGCGCGAGCACGTTCAGTACTTTGGCTGAGGCGTCCCGCCCCGCGATGCCTTTCGGGTCGGCCGGGAAGACGGGCAAGTTTCGGTCCCAGCCGGAGGGAAGTTCGCGCCGCTGCATCTGTTCGATCTCGGTCGCCAGCTCGGGATACTTGACTCGATAAGCGGCGAAGAGTTCCGTCCATTGTTGCCGGGCTTTCAAACCACGCGCGCCAATGCCGGCGGCGAAATGTTCATAGACGCCGTCGGGCACAAGGAACTTCGCGTCCTCAGGCCAGCCGTAGCTGCGCTTGGTGAGCCGGACCTCGTCGTCTCCGAGTGGCTCGCCATGAGCCGCGGCCGTGTCTTGCTTGTGCGGGGCGCCGTAGCCGATGTGGCTGTCCAGCACAACGAAGGTAGGACGTTCCTTGGTCTTTCGGAAGATGTCGAGGGCGTGCTCGATGCGCTCGAGGTCGTTGGCATCGCCGACGCGCAGAACGTTCCATCCATAGGCCAGGAATCGCGCCTCAACGTCTTCGGTAAAGGTGATCCGCGTGCTGCCTTCGATGGTGATGCGGTTGTTGTCGTAGATCCAGCAAAGGTTGTCGAGCCCCAGGTGGCCCGCCAGTGACGCGGCTTCCGACGCGACGCCCTCCATCATGCAGCCATCGCCGCAAATAGCGTAAATATTGTAGTCGAAAATCTCGAAGCCGGGCCGGTTGTAACGGTTGGCGAGCCACTTTTCGGCGATACCCATCCCCACACTCGTAGCGACGCCTTGCCCCAGTGGACCGGTCGTGGTCTCAACGCCTGAGACCCAGTGGTACTCAGGATGTCCGGGTGCCCGGCTTTCGAGCTGGCGGAAGTGGCGGATGTCGTCGAGCGAAACCGAGGGATGGCCCAGCGTCTCGTAGTCGGCATTCACCGCCTGCGTCCTCGTGAGATGGAGCACGGACCAGAGCAGCATCGAGGCGTGACCGTTCGAGAGCACGAACCGATCGCGGTTAGGCCAGATCGGGTCCTGCGGATCAAAGCGCATGACGCGGTTCCAGATCGTGTAGACCAGTGGCGCAAGCGCCATGGGCGTGCCTGGGTGTCCGGACTTCGCCTGCTGCACCGCATCTATCGAGAGAGTGCGAATCGTATTGATCGCTAATTGGACAGCTTTATCGTCTGCCATGGTTTTCTCCTTAAAATGAGAGTCGAGGGTCGGGTGTCTTGTTTCGGGTTCCTGGTTTCAGGTTTCGGGTTTCAGGCTTAAGAGGCCGCGCAATTGCCGACACCTGACACCTGATATCTGAAACCTTTATTAGTCGCTCCTCGTCCCTTTCGTTTACGTTTTTCTTGCTTCCAATGAAGCCACTTTGTCCAGGCGCCGCAGATGTCGCTCGGCTTGGCTAAATTCGGCTGTCAAAAACGTCTGGACCAGGTCCCACGCTACGGCTGGTCCCACCGTCCTACCACCCATGCAAATGATATTCATGTGATCGTCCTCGACCCCTTGCTTCGCTGAGAAATGATCATGGATCAGCGCCGCGCGGATACCCTGAATCTTATTGGCACACACGGACGCGCCGACGCCGCTGCCGCAGATCGCCACGCCGCGATCCACCTTCCCGGCGACCACGGCCTGCGCGAGCGGGACCACATAGTCGGGATAGTCATCGCCCTCGCTCAGACGATGCGCGCCGAAATCGACGACCTCATGCCCCGCCCCGCGAAGTTGCGTGACCAATTCTTCCTTCAAACCAAATCCACCGTGATCCGTGGCAATTCCCACGCGCATGTATTCTCCTACCGGTCGTCCCGTCACCACGAAATTTTCGCGGCTTGCGCAAAATTTCTCTTGATCTTACCTATCGAATGAAAATCCGAAATCCGAAGCTCGAAATCCGAAACAAACCGAACCAGTCAAATCCGAAATCAAAAATCGAAATCCGAAACGAGCCTGTTTGGAATTTTGTGCTTTTCGATCATTTGGATTTGTTTCGAATTTCGGATTTCGAGTTTATGTCCTTCGCGCCCTCGGCATGTGCCGCCGCGCGGTCGGCGAGCACCAGCGCCTGATCCCGCTGAATCCTGCCGGCGGGAATCGACAGATCGCCTTCGCGCAAGCGCGCAAGTGCGTCGACTTTATCGCTGCCCGTTACCAGCCACAGGATGCGGCGGGAGCGATTGAGCATCGGATAAGTCAATGTCATTCGGCGCCTGTCTTGATAAACCCCGGTGAGCGCGACGTCTGCGTCAGTAACGTTGAGCACTGGATCTCCGGGCACCAACGAAGCGGTGTGCCCGTCGGGACCGAGGCCAAGGTGAGCGAGATCGAGCACCGGCGGCGAGCCGGCAATCGCCTGGAGAGTTATTGCGTAGCGCTTGGCTGCAGCATCTAAGTCAGGCGACTCCACCGGCATGGCATGGATCTGCTCGGGTTGCAGCGGCGCATGCTCGAGCAAGCTTTCACGCAAGTGAGTAAGGTTTCGGTCCGGGTCGCCCGCGGGGGCCACCCGTTCGTCCACCTGCACCACATGCACGCCCTCCCAGGGGACATCCTCGTGTGCCAGCGCACGCAACATTTGCCACGGCGTGTGACCGCCACTGACGGCCATAATGAAACGGCCGTGCTCCGCGACAGCGGCTCGGGCTTCCGCAGCGATGATCTCGGCAGCCTCTCGGGCAACTGCATCGGCATCGGCAAGTACTTCAATCTTCATCGCCAACTCCTGGCAGGCTGCTGAAAAAGCCTCATAGGCTTCGTTGCGCTCAATCGCCTCGCTCCAACGTACCGCATAAATACGCCTCTGCTCGTCGACTCTTCGCGCGCCTTTCTGAGTCTTTTTGAGCAGCCTGCGAAATCCAGTTCCTAACTTCGCACCGTCGGGTTTTGCCAGCCTCCCAGCGGTG
>JAHKKJ010000126.1 GCA_020027655.1 Deltaproteobacteria bacterium
TACTGTTTCTGCTTCCAATAATTTTCTGGACGGCTAACTTGCACGCCGACTGGAAAAGCGATTGGGAACAAACCGTAGCAGCGGCCAAAAAAGAAGGGCGGTTGAACCTCTACGTCGGCCGGTACGGGCAAGCGGCGCTGCTCGACGAGTTCAAAAAGGACTACCCGGAGATCAAAATCGCCTCGGTCAACGGCACCGGAGATCAGCTCGCCACCAGGATAGCGGCGGAGACTCGCGCCGGGAAAACCATCGCGGATATTTACAGCGGCGGGCCAAACTCGAGTTATAGCTTGCTTTACCGCGGCAAGGTGCTCGACTCGATCAAGTCCGCCTTCATACTTCCCGAAGTGCTCGATGAGTCCAAATGGTACGGTGGCAAGCATATCTTCACGGACAGCGAGGACCAATTCATCTTTGTCTACATTGCGCTGCCCGGCGTCCGCGGCCTGTCTTACAACTCCAACCTCGTCAACGCGAAAGAATTTAAATCTTATTGGGATCTGACCAATCCAAAATGGAAAGGGAAAATCACCTCGCAGCGGCCCACCGAGACCGGACTCAGCGTCAACTTGCAGTTCTATTACTACCAGCCCGAGCTCGGGCCGGAGTTTATCAAGCGCGCCTTGGGCGCCATGGATGTTACATTCGGCGATCGGCGCACGATCACCGACTGGCTGGCGGTGGGGAAGTTCGCCATCTGCCACGGCTGCCGGCAAATCGAAAAGGCCTCCGGTCAGGGATTACCGGTGGAAGATTTCGAAACCGGGGACTGGAAAGAAGGGCAACCGCTGAGCACCGGCGGCGGTTCGATCAGCCTGATCAAAGGCGCCCCCCATCCCAACGCGGCGCGCGTGTTCATCAACTGGTTTCTCTCGCGCAAGGGACAGACTGCCATGCAAAAGTCCAATGATCTTTATGGCGAGCTGCCGCCAAACTCTCGCAGGGTAGACATTCCCAAAGATATGCTTCCCGCTGAAAACCGTTTGGTCGAAGGCAGAAAGTATCTAGACGTAGCACGCCACGAGTTTACCGACATGACTCCGGTGCTGAAGCTGGCGAAGGAAATCGTCAAGGCGCAGGAGCAAAGATGAGCATGACCAACTGCACAAAAGCAATGTAAGTTAAGGTTACTGCACCCCGGCGTTGAGAATCAATTGATGTTAGCGCAAAAGCTTAAGGAGGAGAGGCGACCATGGCAACTCAAAGCGCGGAACTTACTGCAAACCCGTATCAATCCAGTCAAGCGGCTGTTGAAGTAAAGGCGTATACCTATGACCGTTGGATGGAGTCCATCGGGATTCCCATTCATCGCGGCTTTTTCATCGAAGATTTGCGCACGGTCGAGCTGGGCTGGTGGGATGAGCGCCAATGCAATGCGGCGTTCGTTCAGCTCATGGGGCAGGAGGGCATCACTTCTGCCGTCGTCATGGAAATCGCGCCGGGGAAAACTTTGCCACCCGTAAAGTTCGCTCTCGACGAGCTGATCTATGTCCTGCAGGGCCGGGGCGTTAGCACGGTTTGGACCGCCGACGGCGCGCCGAAAAAAACCTTTGAGTGGCAAGACCGCAGCTTGTTTCAAATCGGCTCCAACTGTTACCTGCAACTGGGGAACATGCGCGGCGATCGGCCGGCCCGCTTGCTCCGCTATAGCTATCTCCCGCTGGCGACTTCGCTGGTCACCGAGCCGAGCTTTTACTTCAATAATCCGTTTCAGAAAGCAGACAGTTCAAAACAAGAAATGGATGCCTATTCCGAGGCCAAGCTGATCGAAAACGGCGATCCTTCCCTCGCCTGGGGTGGAAATCGCGTCTACTGGTTCGGCAATTTTTTCCCCGACATGGCCGCTTGGGATAAGCTTACGACCAATCGGCGCGGCGGCATGAGTGTGACGATCATGTTTCCCAATTCAGAGATGTCCTGCCACATGTCGGTCTTTCCCACGCGCACTTACAAGAAAGCGCATCGTCATGGCCCGGGGCGGGTCATCGTGATCCCGGCCGGCGAAGGCTACTCGGTCCTATGGGAAGAAGGCAAAGAGAAGATTGTGGCGCCTTGGCACGAGGGCAGTATGTTCGTGCCGCCCAACAAGTGGTTTCATCAGCACTTCAACGTCGGCGCCACGCCCGCACGCTATCTTGCGCTTCATCCGCCGCGGCAGTTTCGCGGCCATGCGGAAAAGATCGAAGACCGGGCCAAGGATATGATTGAATATGTCGATGAAGATCCGTGGATTCGGGAGAAATTCGAAGGCGAACTGGCTAAGGGAAGACTTACCACGCTAATGCCGCAAGACGCCTATACAGTGAAAAGCTATAACTGGCATCCGACAAAGGGCTAAGAGTTACTTCATCCTCAAATTCTACCTTTTTTCTCCCCGGCTTCCTCGGTTGCAACTCGCCAAGTGTGAGCGGGGCGATGCAAAGGCTTGGTGAGTTAATGGAGTTAGGATGAGGCTGACTCGTTGTTCTCCTGACGGTGGAGGTTACGCAACTTAGGCAAGTCCGACACCGCAATGTTTTGCGCGGCTTGCTTTTGGTCTGTGTGAGTTTATGTGTTGCACGGACATCCGTGCGGGAGTAGAGTCTGCAGAAGCTCGATAGTCGGGCGACTCAATTAGGAGGATCAAGCCATGGCTAAAAATATATCGCTGGACGCGCGCGCGGATGCCCTCGAGCAAAAGATGAGCGACGAGCTCGATGTGCTCCTTTCGAAATCGGCGTTGTTCAATATGGCAGACGGCAAGCTCGGCGCGTCCAATGCTGGGTCTGACCTCGCAGCTAGACACGGTAAGTATTATTTGATGGCCGACGATCCGCGGCTGCCGAGAATGCCGGCGAAGCCGACGCTCGCCGATTTTTTTGATTATCGCGCCAAGGGCATCAACCATCTGCTGCAAAGCGCGACCCATGCGCTGAAGGCGTCCATGCCCGAGAAAACGATTCTCGCCTGCCTGCTGCACGATATCTCCAACGCGATCTTCATCAAGAGCGACCACGGCTACTGGGGCGCGCAGCTGGTCGAGCCCTACGTCGACGAGGAGGTGAGCTGGGCGATCCGCGCGCACCAGGCGCTGCGATTTTTTCCTGACGAATCAGTGGGCTACTCTTATCCGGAAATGTACGTCAAAAATTTCGGGCCGGACTACGTGCCCGACGACTACATCAAGGACGCGTACCAGCGCGCCCGCAACCACAAGTGGTACATGACCGCGCGGATGATTACGGTCCATGACATTTACTCCTTCGACCCCAAAGCGGTCGTCAGCTGGGAACCCTTCATCGACATCGTCGGGCGTAACTTCAAACAGCCAGACGAGGGCTTGGGCTTCGACAATAGCCCGGTCTCGCACATGTGGCGCACGATCCGGCGGCCGACAAAGTATCTTTGAGGAACCTAATACCGCCGCCCGTTCCAGACGTTTCACCGCTGCGCTCCGTTCAAGTCGTTCAAATCGTTCGAGGAACTAAAAACAAAGAAAAAGCAATTCGACGATTCAGCTAACTCTCAAAAGTCGAGGCTGCGGGAATGGAGTGAACCTTACGGGGGCGAATTTGCCCAGGAAAATGAGGCGCTAACGCCGCAAAAACACGAGCTGTCTAACCCTGCTGCCTACTCAAAAAGGTTGACACATCCTGGCGTGGTGATACGATCCAGCCCGTAAACCAAAGCAAATTAAGGGAGGAGTAATAACATGGCTGACTGGCCGCCAGTAATAGATGCCGATGGGCATGTGTTGGAACGCCAAAGCGACATCCGCAAATATTTGGAGCCACCGTGGAACCGCCGCAACACGGGCCTCTGGCCGTCCGATCAGCCCTTCGACACGGACCTCTTCGAGACCCTCGGCTACCCCGGCTACGATCGCGGCATGAGCCCGGCCCAGCAGGTCGAGACGTGGCTCAAGATCATGGACGAATACAACATCGAAGAGGCGGTGCTGTTTCCTACCGGCTCCGGCAACATTCCGAAGCTCCGCGAGCCCGAGTTTTGCGTTGCCGCTTGCCGCGCCGCCAACGATCACTTCGCCAAGGAGTACAACGCGCTCTCTAACCGCATCCACTGCGTGGGCGTGCTGCCGCTCAAGTGGCCGCACGAGGCGGCCAAGGAGCTCCGCCGGGCCGTCACTGAATTGGGCTTGGTCAGCTTCGAGCTCCTTTCCATGGGATTGCCTACGGCACTCGGCGATCCGATGTACGACCCGCTCTACGAAGAGGCGCAGCGGCTCGACGTGCCGCTCTCCGTCCACGGCAACCGCAGCTCTTCGGCCGAGGTCGGCGCGGGCGCCTTCAGAACTTTCGCCGAGGTGCACTGCTACACGTTCCCGGTCGGCATCTTTCTGCACTTCACCAGCATAATTTTCCAAGGGGTGCCGGTACGTTTTCCCAAGCTGCGCCTGGCCTTTCTTGAAATCGGCGCCAGCTGGCTCCCCTACTGGCTGGACCGCATGGACGAGCACTGGGAACTCCGCGGCGAGTTCGAGGCGCCTCATCTAAAGAAAAAACCCAGCGAGGTCGTGCGTGAGTCCCCGGTCTACTTTAGTCTCGAGGCCGAGGAGCGACTCCTGCCTCAGACCATCGAGTATGTCGGCGACGATCATTTTCTCTATGCGTCTGATATTCCTCACTGGGACGGTGAGTTTCCCAAGAACTTGAAGTACCTATGGAATCATCCGGATCTTTCGCAGAAGACCAAGGAGAAGATCGCCTACCACAACGGGAAGGAGTATTTCCAACTAGATCGTCCGGTCTCGGCGCCGGCTGGCAGAAAAGCGAACTAGAGATAAGAGAATGTCAAAGATAAAAGATGCGACCCATAGCCGTCGTACTAACCGGGAGAATGTTACCTGGTCTTTACCTCTGCGGTAACGGATCGGGGCCGGTGAGCTTTTTGAATAGCTCTACGGCTTCCAGGTCGCGGGGCATGTCTTTGATCGTTTGCTCCAGCTCCTCCGGCATTTGCGGTTCGGCCTTTAGGCCGGTGAGTTTTGTATATTCCTTGAAAAACTCGGGGTCTCTATAGGTCTTGCGCATCGCTTCCTGCAGGAGCTGCACCCGGTCTTTAGGCGTACCGGGAGGCAGAATATACGGGTTTCCGCTGCCTACGAAGGTCCGGTACATCGCCACAAGTTTCCGGTCCATGTCCGACCTGGCAAAGGTCTCGATGTCAGGGAGTTTGGCAAAGCGGGGATGAGTGTGTTTTTGCCCCTTCGGAATCTCGATAATACCATGGAAGTCCATAAGACCTTTATCGGCCCATTCACGATTCTCGTGCAGCATAGAGTCCGCCACGGTTGACCTAGCGTCTATCTCACCCCGCTCGATAGCGATATCGAGTTCGCGTGCGTCGTATCCGGTGACGAATTTGGGTTGTTTCGGGCCGATCAGATATGTGAACAGTCGGCCGGAGATGTAAATCAGGTGCCCCACCGACTGGGCGCCGATTCTCACACCTGAAGCCGCGCGGAGCTTCTCCAGACTGTCGAGGCCCGCCACCTTGCGCGTTATAAAGACATGGTGGCTGCCGCTATAGCTGGTTCCCAGATAGATCACCTTATCGATGTCATAGAGCACCCCACTCTCTCCGAGAATGGAATGCATCACGAATGGGGTCGACATACGGCCAATCGTCAGGCCGTCCGGACGGACCGATTTATAAAGGTGGTTTGCCGCCTTCCGTCCTCCTCCACCGTCCATGTACTGCATCACAATGGTGGGATTTCCCGGAATATATTTTTGGAGAAAAGGAACAACGGCTTTGGTCCGCATGTCCCCGACGCCGCCGGGCGAGCTGCTCTCAACGATGGTAACGGTTTTCCCTTGAAAGAAAGAAGTTTGCGGAAAAGCAACGCTAACGCTGAAGAGATCGAGCAGTAACGCGCCCAGAGAGATTTGGAGAAACACCACCGACTTGGACTTGTCGCATGTCATATGCACCCCCGTAATATGAGCACTCCAGCCTTCGTCAACTCTCTTCCCTCAATCCTCCTGGTAATCCGATATCGTTCGGTGTAATACGAAGCCCGATTAACACCTCTGAAAAGTCGTGTCAATGAGACAATCGTCGCTTGCTGTATGAAACGGGCCGCTGCACGCCCTCGTGGAAGTTTCAAATTCCACGTCAACTTCTATTAGTTTGATGAGCAAACATGACGTGACTCACATTTCCGGAATTCCGGAAACGTGCGAAATGTTCCACGAGAGGATAATCGGCGGGCAGAAGCAGCTCCGGCTGGGAACTTATCAAAACTGCTTTGACCGATCCGCAGGAGCGATGGGCTCTGACCTCGGTTCGGCGTCTAATCCCTTCCGAGTGGACCGCGGCCGCAAGCGCAATCGAATCGGCGAGAAGAATAAGTCATACTCATGCCTGACACTAGCCACGTTCCGAACCGGCAGGCAAAAAATGGGAAATCGCTTTAGGAAGCGAGAGAGGGAAGGATCTGCCGATAAAATTCCCGGTCGCCTTCGAACGTGCCGTCCAGACGGCAAATCTCTTCAACCGTGAGCCAGCGGGCGTCGCTCACTTCCGCTGCGTTGAGTGCCAATTCACCGGCGACGTACTCCGCGATCCACCAGTGGAGTCTAAAAGTTCCCCGCGTCGAGATGTTCTCCCAAACCTTCCGAATCGGCCGCACCCTCAAGCCGACTTCTTCCATCGCCTCCCGCGCCACCGCCGTTTCCTGACTCTCTCCAGGCTCGACTTCGCCGCTGACCGGCGCCCAATGCCCTCCGCCTCGGATACCCGGCGCCCTTTGTATGAGCAGAACCTTTTCCCCTTTTGTGATCACGGCGATGACGGCGTCGAGCATCAGTTTGACCGGTTCGTCTCGGTTCCAGAGGTGTGTTTTTCTCTCCTTCGCCGAAGCGTGGCAAGCGGCACCATAGCAGCTCGTCCTATCCGACGGCAAGAAATCATGAATGTCCCCTTTTCTGCCGGCTAGTTGAGGTCAGAAGCTGTGGTTTGATCACATTTAGGCCTTTCCGGGTCGGACCGCGCTATGTCTCCGCAGTTTCAGCAATTCTCTGCCATGGGGGCGTATTTTCCGCCCTTAGCGCATCACTTTCACTCTCAAATTCGCCCCGGTTTGGAACGTCCGGAACGGCCTCGTTTGCGTGCGAGCATCTGTTTCAGGCTGAAAGCGAGTGCTAATTATAAGCCTCGAAGCCACGCTATTTATGCGATCTTGTGTTACTGAATTAGTGCCTCACGCTGGCCGACCCCCGTCGGCGTTCTAGCGCCCGCCGAAGATCTCGTGAGACAATTTGGCGTAGCGCTCGAAATTGTCCAGGACCTCCGCTGGGGCGAAGGCGGGCTTGATGTTTTCGATGAGCCGGGCGTGGTCCGGCGGCGTGTCGATCCGGTCCGGAATGCGATTCATGCTCCGAATCACTTCCTGGCCGCGCTTGGAAAGCACGAAGTCGATGAACAAGCGCGCCGCGTTGGGATGCGGCGCCTTGGCGGCGATACCGGTGGGATGAATATTGGCAAAGACCGGATTCAAATACACCCAATCCACCGGCGCGCCGAAGGGCTTCAAAACTTCGAAGGTTTGCGAGTAGCCGCTGAGCGCGCCTTTGAACTCTCCCGCAGCCACGAGCTGAGCGATCAAATTGCGACCCGTGCGCAGCTCCGTCTGCTTGGCCAGCTCACGCATGTACGCCATGCCCTTTTCCTCGCCCATCGCTTTGAGTGTCGTGCCAAACCACTCATAGGCGCGGCCTTCCATGGTGATCTGCCCCTTCCACTCGGGCTTCAGCAAATCATTGAAAGACTTCGGCACACTGGTCTTTGCCACTGTCCGCGTGTTGTAGCCGAACGCGCCATAATTCGTGTATGTCGATGTCCAGTGCGCCTGCGGGTCTTTATAGCCTTCGCGGAAAAATTTGCGCTCCGGGGAATCATAGGGCGCGAACAGACCGCGTTTTTTGATGTTCTGACCGTAGAAACTCGTCGTTACGATCACATCGCAGATATTTTGCGGTTTTCGTTGACGAATCGCTCCATCAAGGCCGCGTCATTGCTCCGATAGTAGATCGCATCTATTTTCGGATAGACCTGTTTAAACGCGTCCAGCAAGGTTTTCGAGTCGGCGGCGGTAAAAGTCGCGTACATCATCAGCTTGCCTTCCGCCTCCGCCTTCGCTCTCAAATCCTGCGCATTCGCAGGAAAGCTAGCAAGCCAGAATCCAACGCCAATCGGGAAAAGCAGCGTTCCGAGAATTCGAAATTT
>JAHKKJ010000638.1 GCA_020027655.1 Deltaproteobacteria bacterium
TTGAAAGCCATCGTCCTTAAAGAATTCGGCGGCCCGGAAGTCTTGCGGCTCGAAGATGTTCCAGCTCCCCAACCCGCCGCGGGCGAAATTGTGCTCAAGGTTCATTCCGTTTCCGTCAATCGCACCCTGGATCTTATCGTCCGCGCCGGCAAGTATCCGGTGAAAATTCAATTGCCCCACGTGCTCGGCGCCGATCCCGCCGGCGAAGTCGTCGAAATCGGCGGCGGCGTCACGAAGTTCAAAGTCGGCGACCGCGTTGCCGTGATCTCAGCCACCCCTTGTCAACAGTGCGGACCCTGCCTCGCCGGTAAAGAGGCCAATTGTGTCGACAGCAAACGCATTGGAGTTGATCTCTGGGGCGGTTACGCGGAGTTTATCGCACCGCCGGCGCGCTACGCAGTGAAACTTCCCGACGAAATCTCCTTTGCGGAGGGAACAGTCATCACGCGCCACTTTCCCATGGCGTTCAATCTTTTAGCCAGCAAAGCCGACATCAAGCCCGGAGAATGGGTTCTGGTCATGGGCGCAACCGGCGCCCTGGGCAGTTCCTGCGTTCAAGTCGCCAAGATGCTCGGCGCCAGGGTTATCGCCGGTGCAGGCGCTGATGAAAGGGTTAAAGCGACAAAAAGTTATGGCGCGGACTTCGGCGTCAACTATCGCCAACAGAATCTTGCAGAAGAAGTCATGAAACTGACTGACGGCCAAGGCGTCGACGTCGTTTGCGAAAACATCGCCGACCCTACGCTTTGGTCGGAAGCCCTAAATAGTCTGGCCATAGGCGGGCGGCTCGTGACCGCGGGCGCCCATGGCGGTGGGACAGTCAAACTGGATGTTAAGCGAGTCTATATGCGGCGGCTGCGCATCATCGGCGCCGCCGGAATTAATCTTCCCGATGTCGATAAGGCGCTTCAAGCCGCGAGTGCCGGAAAAATTCGCGCAATCATCGACCGAACCATGCCGTTGAGTGAAGCTGCGGAAGCGCATCGCATCCTCGAAGCAAACCAGACTTTGGGGAAGATTATTCTTGATCCGACGAAAGATTGAATTGGCAACCGTAATGCTAAACCGCTCCAGACTTGGCTTGTTTCGTTCCACCTTCTGCCCCTTTGACGGGGGAGAACTGAAGAGGAGGTAGCCAGACTTTGGACGTATCACATACGCCGCTATGAAAGCACCCCCATCTTAATCTTCCCCCGTCGAGGGGGAAGAAAAATATATTCCCGTTATGCTACTTATTCGTGGAATTGCCGATAGCAGCTCCGTGGTATCGCAGGCATTGAAGAGAAGTAAATTCGTCGCCGTTTACAGCTACAAATCAGTCGTGTTAAACACGAACAGAATCAAACCAGGAGGTAGCCCATGGCTAAACTCGTCACAATAATCGGCATCACCCACAACCCATTCATGCCGCGCCTTTTCCAACAGACGCAGCAGCCCCCAGGCGCCGCCAAGGTCAAAGAGCGAATCGCCATGATGCGCAAGAAGCTGGCCGAGGCCAAGCCGGACGTGCTGATTACCATCGGTAACGACCATCTGCATCAGTTCTTCATGGACAACATGCCGCCGTTCATGATCGGCAAGATGGAAGCTTACGATGGGACATTCTACGATGAGACTCGCGAATTCGGCCTGCCGACCTGCAAACTGCCCGGAGACCCGGACCTGTCTGATCACATTCTCGAACGTGCTATGGATGAAGGGGTGGATTTTTCATACTCCAACGAGTTGACGATCGATCACTCAATCATTGTGCCGATGATGTTCGTCCGGCCGGAGATGGATATTCCCATCGTTCCTATTCTGACCAACTGCATCGCACCGCCGATGCCGCGGCCCAAACGCTTCTACGAAGTGGGCGTCGCCATACGTAAAGCGATTGACAGTATTCCGGGCGATCGCCGGGTGGGCGTCCTCGTCAGCGGCCACTTGTCGCTTGAGATTGGCGGACCGCGGCAATTCGAGCGTCACCTCATGGATCCACAATTCGATGCCGACGCTGTGGGCTGGATACAGCACGGCGACATCAAAAGCGCCGCTGAGGGATGCACCCCCACCAGAATGATGAAAGCCGGAAATATGACCACCGGCTACCTGAACTTCCTCATGATGATGGGCGTGGCGAATCTAACGTCACCGTCCTACGCGGAAGGTTTGGACGCGGGCTTTCCGGCAATCCCATTCTTTAGTTGGGATCAGCAAGGCTAATTCATGGATTGGAGAATATTATCGACGGTCTTCACTGCTGTATTTATCGCGGAGCTTGGAGATAAGACACAGCTGGCCACGATGCTCTTCGCTTCGGACAAAGACGCCAGCAAGCTGACTGTTTTCGCCGGAGCGGCATTAGCATTGATTGTGACATCCGCCATCGGCGTTTTGGTCCATGTCGCACTACGTGAGCGCAAGGACTTTGCAATATATCGCAGGAATTGGGTTCATCGCCATCGGCATTTGGACGCTCTTGAAAGCCTGACGAAAGAATTCTCTTATACCGTTTGAGGCGATGTGCCAACAGTATCGAGAATTGGACCTTATCGCTTCTTTTTTATGCGGGTGATCGTGATGAACCAGCCCACATTCACGTCGAGAGAGACGATATGATTGCAAAGTATTGGCTTGGGCCCGCTTCGGTTGCAAAGCAGCGGCGGGTTTTCTAGGCTGGAGCTTAGTCGAATTCAGAGAATTCTAACGAGAAAGCAAAAAGAATTGTTGGAGGCTTGGAATGCGTACTTCCGCCGTTGAAATCGAAGTGCCAGATGCCGAAAACGTAACCATCACCGAGGATACTCTATCTGTCGATCTAAGCGACGGGCGAACAATCTCTGTGCCTTTGTCCTGGTATCCTAGATTGCTGCACGCCTCGCAGAAGGAACGTAAGAGTTGGCGGTTAATCGGCAAGGGACACGGAATACATTGGGAAGGCATTGACGAGGACATTAGCGTCGAAGGGCTGCTGGCTGGCAAGCCTTCCGGTGAAAGCCACGCGTCGTTTGCCAACAGGCTTGCAGCTCGGAGGTACCGATCAAGCAAGCGGGCGAACGGTCGTTCTCGCCAACGTCAGGCGTAAGGAGCACCCATGAGCAAATATCTGATGAACAAACTGATCCACCACGTGAACATGAACGAGTCCGCGGAAGATGAATACGTGAGTAACCCGCGCGGGTTTGTCAAGAAATGGGAGAAAAGCCAGAAGCTAAAGTTCACGCCCGAGGAGCGCGAAGCGTTAGCGACCAAGGACTACGGCAAGCTTTACGCACTGGGCGCTCATCCGTTCACGCTCTGGAGCTTCACGGAAGCTGTTTGGATCCACGAGAAGCCGAGAGAAGAGTTAGTCAAGGATTACAAAGAAAAAGCCGC
>JAHKKJ010000639.1 GCA_020027655.1 Deltaproteobacteria bacterium
ATCGGACGAATACATCAAGACGCTGTCGCCGAGGAAGTCGGTGACCATTCGGGCCATCTTCTCGCCTTCGTGGATCACGATGCTGGCGAAGAAGCGCCCACTGGTCATGTATTCGCTGGGCTTACGAGCCAGATTGTCCGGCAGGGCGTAAGACATGTAGACGCATTGATCGTCCATACGCGCTCCCCAGAACGGGAGCCAGCCAAAGCCGGACTCGAGGATGCAGTAGCGAATGTTAGGGTACCGGTCCATGATTCCGGCGCCGAAAAAGGCCGTCACTGCTCTCATCGCGCCCCACGGGTGCGAGGCGGTCCGGCCGATGAACGGGTTGTCCCAGAGATCGCGGTACCCGGGATAGCCGGAGGTGAAACTGTGATGCGCCACAGACATCCCTTCGTCACCGCCGCCCAGATCGGCTCCAGATCCGGGTGGTCGATGGGAACGCCTTCAGCCAGGTTGGGATGGATGCCTGCGGCCCATGGCGCACGCGCCCATGTTTTGATTTCTTGCACCGACGCCTCGATCGCTCTGCTGCTCACCACAATGAGAGACTTCAGGCGGTGCGGGTGCTTGCTGCAGAAGTCGTTGGTAAAGCGGTGGTTGGCCCGGATAAACCCGATCTCAACTTCGACGTCGTCGGCGGCCGGGGGTAGGCCGGGAAGCATGAGTTGGACGTCCACTCCCTCCTCGTCCATATCCCGAATGCGCGCTTCAACGTCATCATAAGACCCGCCGGGCGTCGGAAAGCGGCTGCCCATGAACTTCGGGAAATGAGGCTCGATATGCTCCCTAGGACCCGCCTCCCCTAAAACACGCAGCCGCTCCTCGCGCCAACCCGCTCTTTTCTTGAACTGGTAACGGTGGCGGTAAGGTGGTTGCAGAATCTCCCCGGCCCAGCCGACGCGAAAGGGAACCTTGCAGCTCTCCCACTCGGGCAGCCGCTTGCGCATGGCGGCATCGAAGTAGGGCTCCAGGGTCTCGGCCAGGGGATGGAGGTGCGTGTCCGAATCAAAAATCTTAAAACCGTGGCGCATTCCTGCTCCTTCCTTGCCTGCATAGCAGCGAGTGTGAGGCTATCCATAGCACGACCATCGGCGCTCGTGAACATTATCGTGTCTACCATCGGAATTTGCCGGTGAGAGGAGAGCTCACGGATAAGTGATTCTGACGGGAACACCACCACCAAGTGAGTGTGATTAATCGCGGGGCTTTGAGATCAATTCTGGTATTCGATGACGTCGAGGCCGCGCTCTTTGTCGGTCACCCACAGAAGACCGCGGTCGTCCTTGAAGACGTCGTTGGTCAGCGGCGCCGCCACCCCATCCCCCGGTTTCGGAATGAAATAGCCCCGCTCCCTGGGGTTCGCCGGATCGCTGATGTCGATGATTCGTAGCCCGCCGGCGAACCATGTGACGTAAAGAAGATTGTCATCGTCCACCTTCTCGCGCAGCTGATGCGTGCCGAAGCGGACCTTGGCGGCGGGGTAAGGCGTCGCGGACTCCGGCAGATAGTACGAATAGAGCAGCTTCGGCTTGGTCGGATCGCTGACATCCCAAGTGCGCAGCGGCGCGTGCGGCTTGCCGGCATCGGCGCCCCGCCGCGAGCGTTCCTCCTCCGTCGATACCGCGATGCGCTTGCCGCCGATCGGATGCGGCACCTTGAGGAAGGTGTGGGTCGGCTCGGGGCAGGGGGGGTCATACTCGTAGCGGGAGAGCGTGCGCGGCGCGTTGATGTCGGTCACGTCGATGATCGAGATGCCCGACATCCAGCAGCCGGCGTACATCTCGGTCCCGCAGCGCATCGCATGGTGCAGGCGGTGCTCGGCCCGCTTCGGGTGCGGCTCGTCGCCGCCCGCCACGTGCTGTCGCTCCATCGACCAGCGCGAGACCTCCACCGGCTTCGACGGATTGCGGATATCGTAGATGACGAGGATGTTGCCGACGAAGCCTTCCATTTCGGTGGAGATATAGGCGTAGTTCTCGTCGATATCGAAACGATGCACGCCCTTGCCGTGCGTTTTCACGAAGCTCACGAGCTTGGGGTTCGTCCGATCCTTGACGTCGTAGATGCGAAAGCCGCCGTCTGGGTATTCCTCGCGGCGAGCGCCGTGGCCACCCTCGAACTCGGAGTTGACGATCATAATATCGCCGGCGACCCGCGCCTTGTGGGAGTGCGACCATGGGTGGCCGGGCGTCAGCGTGCTGAGAATCTTCGGCTTGTACGGGTCGGATATGTCGAGGATCGTTGTTCCGTGCGGCCGGTGTTGATGGCCCACATAGGCATAGTTCCCGTCGATGACGATCTGTCCTCCTCCGGCAATCTCCATCCGGCAGAGATGGCGGATGTTCGACGATGCGCGCGGCGCGGTGCCGCTATCGCTTTCAGCGCCAGAAAGAACTTCGGTCATGTTGCACCTCCCATCGAACCTGCCGGCGACTGCGACCGGCGGCGACTCATCACCGCAAAATAATCGAAATTTCTTCTTTTGGCTATGGCCGGCGGCACCTCACCAATTGTCATTCCTCTGAGATCTCTGTCCCTGGAATTGCTCCTCTCAAGACAACAAGACTCATCGGCCCGAAGCTGATTCTGTCGATAGGCTTCAGCATCTCGATTGCTCTCCATGCTGATACTCAAGCTATCCGCCTGAGGCGGACCGGGACGTCCTGATTCGACACTCACCGTATGGATCACGACAGCAATTCATCTGGACACACCACAACTTGCACAGGTCCGACCCGGGTGACCAAAATCGAGTGGTGCAGGGTGCCCGCACTATCCAATCTCGCTTGCCTCGGCATATCGCGACTCCTAACTGCCCCCGTGGGTCTCCATATAAGCGACCAATTCCAGCTAGTCAACAACGTTATATATCACTTTATACCGAGGGCCTGGAGCCCCAATTTTTCATAATAGTCCCACTTCCAACAAGAAGCCTCCCGGTGGCAGGATCGGATTCGGTCACTGAAAAATCATATCTTGAGGAGGAGGCAAGTCATGGAACGAGAAGAGAAGCGGCTCGAACAGTTTAGGCGACTGCGTCAAGAGATTCGCGGATCCCAACAATACCTGGTGGTAGGGATCGATATCAGCAAGGGCACGCACAACGCATTTATGAGAACCCCCACAGGCAAGACGCTGTACCGACGGTTGATCTTTAACAATACGCGTGAAGGGTTCGAGACCCTATTGTTGCAGGTCGAAGCCGTACGAGTGCAGCACAGCCTAAACCAGGTGGTGTTTGGCATGGAACCCACAGCGAACTATCACAAGCCGCTGGGAGAATTCTTGATCAACAAAGACCAACAAGTGGTGTTGGTATCGCCCGAGGCGGTCAAACATAATCGGCCGCTGC
>JAHKKJ010000127.1 GCA_020027655.1 Deltaproteobacteria bacterium
TTGGGTCCGCAGCGCCCGACCCATGAGCTGATTCAGAATGACCACAAAAAGAAGCCCAAGAACCAACAGCATGATCTTCCATTCGAGGCTCATACCCCGCAACGAGACACTTAGGGCGCTTATCGTTTCGTTTCTTTTTCCTGCTTTTGTCAGTGCATCATATACGCTGCTCATAGCGTCTCCGACAATTAATGGTGTCTGCCCTACTTACCTGCTTCCGTCCGGATGGCCGGCGAACGCAAGCCATTCGTTCCTTAGGCCCGTTAGCCAGGTTTGATTAGCCTCTTCAAGGGTTTTCAAACCGTTAATTTCAACCCGATGCAGCAGCAGGTCGTCCGAAATCCTTCTTGGCGTAATCGTGGCTTGATATCCTCTATTGCTTAAGCGTCCGGCGTATTCACCGGCTTGGGTTTGGCTACGAAACGATGCCACGATGAAATTATACGAACCGTCGGGTTGCTTCCGTAGCAATGTCTCCGGCGTCAAGCGAGGGAGCACGAGTTCCTTTCCTGCGGACACCCGGTTAAGATTCTTGATTTGAGGGTTGAACTCTTTGATGAGATCGATGCCGAGGACGGCGTTGGCTCGATAGGCATCAGTGGCAATTTTGTAGATGCTGGAGCCATGCGGAATTATGACTCGCTGCTCCTTCCGTTCGAACTTAACTTCTGCATTGGCTTTTTCCGGTACGGCTTCCTGATGAGTAACCAACAGAACCCATTGGTTTAGATTATGCTTGGCGACTTCGAGACCTCTCCCAGCAGTGGTGAGGAAGTTTCGGGGATCGATAAGAGATGCTACGGCGACAAGAGCGAGGATTGTGAGGAAGGTCGCAACTCCAACTCTTTCTAAGCGCCTCAGGTTTTGGTGAGGAACGTCGTTGGCTGCTTTACGAATGGGTCTTTCGCTTTCGGTCTCAGCTACCGGTACAGGAGGAGTGATCTCCGCTTCAGTGACCTGCACTTCCGATCCCAACCTGAGATCGCGGGCCACTTCCTTGATCATAGTTGCAGAAATAATTTTTTGAGATCGTGCGTAGGCGCAGAGCAGGGCATTATCACAGATGATGTTCATCAGCCGCGGAATCCCGTCCGAATAAAAGGCGATCTGCTGCAGGACATCACGGTGAAACAAATCCTTACCTTTATACCCAGCAGCCCGAAGTCGAAAATCAATATAGGGACCCACCTCCTCGTCCTTGAGGGGAACAAGTCGGCATTGAAGCGCCACCCGCTGCTTAAGCTGCCGGAGACTAGGTCGATCGAGTCTTGCCTGAAGCTCAGGTTGACCCATCAGCACAATTTGGATCAGCTTTTCCTGATCGGTCTCCAGGTTGGAGAGAAGTCGGAGACCTTCGAGAGCCTCATCGCTTAGGTTTTGAGCTTCGTCAACTAGCACCGCCACAATGTGGGACTGCTTGAGCTGCGTGATTAGATAGTCGTTCAGCTCCTGAAGCAGCGTTACCCTGTTTGGTTCTTTCGGGGCTAAGTCCAGATCGGAAAGGATTACTTGGAGCAGTTCTGTGAAGTTTAAATAGGTGTTAAAAATAAAGACCGAATGAATGGTGCCCTCCAAGTTGTGCATCAGTTTACGCAGCAGGGTGGTTTTTCCGGTGCCCACCTCCCCGGTAACCATAATGAAGCCCTTTTTGGCCTCGATCCCATAGCGCAGGGTAGCGTAGGCCTCCTGGTAAACCGGATTGGTGTAAAAGAACCGGGGATCAGGAGTGACGCTAAAGGGTGATTCTGAGAATCCAAAATAGCTGTTGTACATGATACCTCGACCCTCTTTGGGAGTCGTAGGCGCGACCGAAGCAGGTTACCGATGCGGCCCTGGCATCCGCTGCGTTTGATTACCTCAGGCCAGAGAGATCTAGTGGTAGGGCAGTCGCTCGCCCCACCAGGTCGAAGAACCGAGAATTTTCGTGACGATCCTCTGCTGAAGCAAGGGTGATGCCATTAGGCAAACTTACTGTTTGGACTAATGTCGTTAGAACGAAAGGACCGAAGAGCTTATAACTGTGCGGATTTTTCTTACGCCCTGCACGCTCCATCCTACAGGGTTTTCCTTCACCTCATGCTCAGGGAAGAAGAGCACTGATGGATACGCCGAAGCGTCCTTTTCGGATTTCGTTTCCCGCTAGCACTTCACTCGGCGAGATATGCCCCCATGCGGCTCATGAAAGCCGCAGCGGTTGCCCGGAATGAGACGCAGGAGCGTTTCGTTCAATGCAGCATGATGTGGGCGACGATTTCGAAGGCGACGATTCCAAAGGTTGCTAGAGACGTCGCCAACACGAAAAGGGTCCGGCGTTTTTCCAGTGTGGTCATCATTGCCAGGTGGAAGCCCACCTTGGCTTCCATTCTGAGCTTTCGGGCGTACCAGAGAGTATAGAGATTCGCGATCGCGGCCAAGGTTGTCAGGATGAGAATCGGAACCCGGATGACGCTTTGGTCTAAGAAAACCAGAGCGGCCGTTAGGCCAAATAATCCGCTCGCGCCGAAAGCGACAGCCAAAGGACCGATCAAGGTCGATATCGCGCAGGGGGCACCCAGAATGCCAAAAACGATCGCTCCCAAGCTGGTTCTTTCTCTTACCGGTATTGCAAGTACGTCGTTGGCCGGACGGGTGTCTTCCTTGCCATGTAACCGATAAGCCGTCACCGGCTCTCGAAATCCCTTTAGCAGGAGCTGTTCGGATGTAGCCTCAGGAAACTCGGCGGAATGCGCGGCGTAGCTTTCTTCGCTGATCAGGATTTCTCCTGCGCCGGCTTTGCCTTGGAGGCGAGCGGCGAGATTGACCACGTCGCCAATGGCCGTGTAGTCCTTGCTATCTTCGGAGCCAAGCCGGCCGACGCGAGCATAACCGGTTGCGATTCCTACAGAGACTTGAAGAGAGAGGCCGAAGCGCGCGCCTAAATTTTGCAGCGTGGACCCTAGTTCGGTGGCTGCGAGAATAGCGCGCCGAGCATGATCCTCGTACCGAATGGGCACATTGAAAAGAGCCATCACCGCGTCGCCGATGTACTTGTCGATAAAAGCGCCGTGCTTTACCAACACGTCGGTGGCCATCCGCAAGAAGGCATCGATGACCTCATGGGTTCTTTCCGCGCCAAGATCGTGGGTTAGCTCCGTAAACGATGATAGATCGGCGAAGAATACCGTGATTTCCGCCAGCCGTCCTTCGTCGATATGAGTGCTACAGCGAGTGCAGATGTTGGGATTCCGCGAACTACGCTTTATGCCGACGGTTCGAAACACGACACTCATCGCGCCCGACAAAAGTGTGCCGCAAACGCGGCATTGCGCCGAGAGGCGAGAGCTGGATACCGTGCTCATGGGAGTTTGATCTTAGCTGGTTTTCGCAGAAAAAGTACATGGTAGAATCTGTGCGAAATAGATATCCATTGGCTGACTTCGACTCTCCGGCTTTCAAAAATGGGTCTTCAGGTTTCCGTGTGGCTAACCGCGGAGCGCGCGGAGAAGAGGGAGTAGAAAGAAAACTCTGTATTATATGCCTGAAGGTTCCGCAGCTTGCGCGCAAATTTTTCGGTCGTCCGTAGCTCTTGGGCTACAGGCGCTAAATCTTTTTCTCGCGCCAAGACGCCCAGAACGCAAAGAAACTTCTTTTAACAGGAGAGACAGAGGAAACGAAGTTTTTTAATCTATCTCTGTTATCTCCATTACCTCCTGTAACAAGTTTACTTTTATTCCGTCTCCGGCCTTGGCGCCCTTTGCGCCTTTGCGCGATTCACTCCGATGAAACTTCGAGTAAACAACCCGTGCCGGGACACCGTCAGCAAAGCCGCCATATTTGCCCAAATGCAACGGGAAAGTTTCGCTTGCCTAAGGTGTGGCAGGGCAAATAGAATCCGGTGCGCTGCCAAAGAAGTTTTCTGACCCGAAAATAAACGGAGCAAAGATGATCAAACTCTATCAGTTTAAACCCGCGTGGGGACTGCCCAATCCCAGTCCATTCTGCATGAAAATAGAGACGTATCTGCGCATGGCCGGCCTTTCCTATGAAGTGATCAATGGCGCGGTCCCGTTCAAAGCGCCGAAGAAAAAATTACCTTATATCGAGGATGGAACCCAAGTGGTGGCTGATTCGGGATTTATCTTTAAGTATTTAAAGCAAACCTATGGAGATAAGCTGGATGAAAACCTTTCTGCCGGCGAGAAAGCGAGCGCCCATGCCCTGAGCCGGTTGTTTGAGGAGAACCTCTATTGGGTCGCCCTATATTCCCGGTGGCTCGAGGAGTCAATTTACTTGGAAACAAAAAGGGTGTTTTTTGGCGCCATCCCGCCGATTCTGAGAGAGCTTGTGGCCGGTAGAGTAAGAAAAGGAATCCGAAAAGCTTTGTATGCGCAAGGAACGGGTCGACACAGCCGAGATGAGATCTATGACATAGGAAAAGCCGACCTGACGGCTGTTTCGGTCTGGCTTGGAGAAAGGCCTTTCTTCATGGGAGCTACCCCGACCTCGGTGGATGCGATCGCTTATTCATTCCTTGGCAATATCCTCGTGCCTCCGCTGAAATCTCCGTTGAAAGCTCACGGAATGTCGCTGCCAAATTTGTCGACCTATTGTGAGCGGATGAAAAACAAGTACTACGAAACCTGAAGAATGGAAAAAACTCTTCAACACGGCTCGCGTCGATCAGCTTAGTCTCTCTTCCGATTGACCAATGAGAGGCATGTGAAGTAATTGCCGATGTATCTTTCTTAAGATGGACTTTGAAGAGATAACCAAACGCTGGAACGAGTCTGGGCTGGTGGTCATTCCCGGGTTCTTGGATCCGTTGGAAATTGCGGAGCTGAGGCGCATCTGTGATCACGTTCTTCAACAGGCGATCGCGGCAGCGCCGGATCGTGCGAATGCATCGAACATCGCCTATTTGACCGAGCGCAGGTACTTCCATTCACAGGAAGCTGATCTATTACGTTTGCTCGAATTTATCGCGGATCAGAGAATCGTTTCGCTCTTGACCCGTTTGTCCGGCGAACTTCCGCTGTTTCATAACACTCAGTATTTCTACAATCCTGCCAGCATGTCGTGGGATGGAGATTGGCATCGGGACACGCAATTTCTAGCTCCCGAGATCGCGCTGGAACGCGAACGCATGAAACAGCACACAGGAGTACACTTTCGAGTTGCCTTGGTGGCGGATTCCCAGCTTGAATATGTCCCTGCTTCGGAGCGGCGATGGGACTTAGCGGGCGAACTGGAGATTCGGAAAGGAACCGAGCCCAGGCGTTCGGATATGCCGGGGAGTAAGAAGATCGCGCTTGGGGTGGGCGACGCATGCCTTTTTCACGCCTGGGGGATTCATCGCGGCACTTACCGAGCGGATATTCCACGGCGGACGTTCGACATTATCTACGGTTGGGGTGGGGCATGCGATTACTGCCCGCCGCCGCCAATGTGTTTCAGCAATCGAGACTTGCTAGCACGACTGACTCCAAGCGCCCGGAACTTTTTTGACTATTTCATTACTGCTTATAGCGGGTACTGGCGTCAGGGACACTTCTAGATTGAGACGAAGTTGAGCGCGTCTCAGCAAATTTTCCAGGCCGGTTCCTCAATATAGCGATTGCTTGTTGAGCTGTTTCACTCAGACTTCCGGTTCTGATAGATAAACCTGGTTCTCTTGCGTGCCCCTTGATTAACCAAACCCACTATTGCACGGTGCCAAGCGGCAACGTTTGGCGAGGGACAGAAGGTTGTTCTTGCGAAGGTTTTAGAGTCGAAATAGTGTACTAAGAAAGCCCGGATCGGGCCCGACGGAAGAACGGATGCTACGGAGATTACTCTTTTTTCCTTATCAACTTTGTCTGATTGTTTTGTTTCTCCTTCTTGGTGTCTCTTGGGGGATCGGCTGTTATTTTGCCAGCCGGTTTTCCAACGGTGAGGATCGAGCTCGGAGGTATCTCGTCCACTGGGCGAGAATTAGCCTTAGGCTTGCGCGCCTTGAGATCACGGTTGCGGGTCTGGAGCGCCTAGATTTAGGCAGACCCTACGTTTTTATGCCTAATCATTCGAGCTTTCTTGATGTTCTCCTAGTCTTCGCCTTCATTCCCCACAATTTTCGCAGCATTGTTAAAGAAGAGTTTTTTTCGATTCCTCTTCTGGGTCTGACGGTCAAGAGCTCGGGCCAGATTCCGCTCGATCGGAATAGCCCAAGGAAGGGCTTGCAGAGCATCAAACGGGCCGCGGAGTTGCTTAGGAGAGGGGTGTCGATTGTTGTTTTTCCGGAAGGCACACGGAGCCCCGACGGAAAAATTCACGAGTTCAAGACCACGCTTTTTGTATTGCCGATTCGGACACGAACCCCAGTTGTGCCCGTCCTGATCGAGGGGACTTTTCAAGCGTTGCGGCGTGGCAGCGTGTTACTTAAAAACCATCCGGTGAAGGTGACCTTTCTCGATCCCGTTTCCGCGGATTGCTTTTCAGACAAAGACCGAGCCTTATACGCGGAAAAGGTACGTCGGCGTTTGATCGAATCGAGTCAAAACCCAATCGGGGTGGGAAAACAACACTCAGATGCAAAGCACCGGGAATTTAGCCATAATTGAAAGCAAGACTACATCGTTGATCAAATGCTTAGAGGTAAGGTTGTCATTGTCGCCGTTGGAGTGGATGATGCGCCGGCTTCCCAAAACGGCACAGCACTGAGCTTTAGTAAGGTTGGCTAGGCGGCGTGCTAATATGAATTCAATCTTTGCCGCAGTTACATCATCATGAAAAGAGGACACGTCGCGATGACCTTTCGCAAGCGATCCATTGCTGTTCTTACTCTGTTTTGCGCCCTGGGGCTGAGCTTGTTCGCGACTCCGAGCCGGGCTGATCTGGAGCGGTATGTTCGGAAGCCCGAAGCCCAGTTCGGTTGGAAACTAAAAGAAAAAATCGAGAGCCAGCAGTCTGGAGACCGGATCTACGATCTCCAATTCGTATCACAGACCTGGCAAGAGAATTCCTGGGAGCATCAGTTGCAAGTCTATCAGCCTCGGAGTGTCGCGCCGGACTCGACCATGTTTTTATGGGTGACGGGCGGTTCCGCGAGGTCAGCGTATGTCTCCATGGGTTTGGAGCTGGCGCGGAAAATCAACGCTCCGGTGGCGATTCTTTATCACATTCCGAATCAGCCGCTGCTGGAAAGTAAACTTAGTGAAGATGATCTGATCGCCGAAACGTTTGTCCGTTATCTCAAGACCAAAGATGAAAACTGGCCGCTGCTCTTGCCGATGGTGAAAAGTGTCGTCAAAGCGATGGATGTTTTGCAGGCGTTTAGCAAAGAAGAATGGGGCGAGCCGATCAATGGCTTCATCGTTTCCGGGGCGTCGAAGCGCGGTTGGACGACATGGCTCACCGCGGCCATCGACCAACGCGTTTGTGCAATTGCTCCGGTGGTCATTGATACGCTTAATATTGGCGCGCAGATGCCGCGACAACTCAAAGCCTTCGGCGCCTATAGCGCCCGGCTCACGCCTTATACCAGCCGTGGATTGGTGCCGATACCCGAAACACCCGAAGGCCAACGCCTCTTGAGCATGGTCGATCCCTGGGCTTACCGCGACAGGCTGGCCCTGCCCAAGCTGATCGTTAACGGCACTAACGACTTCTACTGGGCTACCGACGCGCTCAATCTTTATTGGAACCAGCTCTCGGGAAACAAGTGGGTAGTTTACGTGCCGAACGCCGGGCATGATTTGAAAAGACAGGACAAACCTGAATCGGATCAATTGACTGATCTCGTCAATAGCCTTGCGGCATTCTCCCGCCATCAGATCACCGGCCGGTCCATGCCGAATCTGACATGGAAGCATGAAACCGTGAACGGCAAGCTGCGCCTAACGATCGATGCGACCCCGGCACCCACGGGCGCAAGGCTCTGGGTGGCGGAAACACGGACTCAAGATTTTCGCACGGCCAAATGGAGCGAGCAGGCGGTAACCCTTTCGAACGGTATAGCCATCGGCGAAGTGACTCCACCCGAGAAAGGCCATCTCGCGTTCTACGGCGAGCTGGATTACGAAATCGACGGCCTGAAATACCACCTCTCTACTCAGGTTCGGATGACGGAATGTAGTGTGGAGTTACGGCAATGTTAAAGCATTTGGCGATGCCTTAACACAACCATTTTTTCACAATTCCCAGAAACGTAACCAGCTGTGCGGTGGCCAAAATGCCGGCTCCGAAAGGTGCAAGAAGCAGATACTCT
>JAHKKJ010000640.1 GCA_020027655.1 Deltaproteobacteria bacterium
GCGACATAATTCAAAAACTGCTTCATCGCCGCTGCCGAGTCGAGCATGCCTTCGTCCATGTTGACATCGATGATATTGGCGCCGCCTTCGACTTGTTCGCGAGCGACGGAGAGCGCTTCTTCGTAATTCTCTTCGCGAATCAGGCGAGCGAATTTCCGAGAACCGGCAACATTAGTTCGTTCACCGACGATGATGAAATTGGATTCCGGACGAATGGTCAGGCTCTCGAACCCACTGAGATGGCTAAATCGATGCGGCTTCGGCGGCACGCGGGGCCGGCTCCCGTGGACGGCATCGGCAATCGCGCTGATGTGCTCAGGCGTCGTTCCGCAACAACCGCCGACTAAGTTCAACCACCCGTCTTTAGTCCACGCGCCCAAGGCCTCGGCCATATCGCCGGGACCGAGATCGTAACCGCCGAACTCGTTCGGCAAGCCGGCGTTGGGATAGGCGAACACCAACAGGGGACTGAGCCGCGCAAGCTCTTCAACGAATGGCGCCATCAAGTCCGGGCCAAAAGCACAATTGATTCCAACCGCCGTCAGACTCGCATGAGAGATCGAGGCGAGAAACGCATCGAGTGTCTGCCCGGAAAGAGTCCGCCCACTTCTATCCGTAATCGTCACGGAGGCGAACACCGGAAGTCGAACGTTATTCTCCTCGAAAAGTTTCTCAATGGCGAAAAGGCACGCCTTCAGGTTCAAGGTATCGAATGTCGTTTCCGGTAACAAAAGATCCACTCCGCCGTCGATCAGCCCGCGAATTTGCTCGCCATACGTCTCAACTAACTGAGAAAAAGTCACGGCCCGATAAGCCGGACTATTCACATCAGGCGACAAAGATGCCGTTCGGTTCGTCGGGCCAATGGCCCCAGCGACAAACCGGGGGCGGTCCGGCGTTTTGAGATTAAACGCGTCCACCGCCCGGCGCGCCACCTGAGATGCTGCTAGATTTAGAGCGTACGCTTGGCTTTCCAAGCCATAATCAGCAAGAGAAATGGCGGTCGAATTAAAGCTATTCGTCTCGATGATGTCCGCGCCGGCTTCGAGATAGGCCGCGTGAATCTGTGCGATCGCCTCCGGCTGAGTGACGCTCAGTAAATCGTTGCAACCCTTCAAGGGCCGATTGTGATTCGCGTACTTCTTGCCCCGAAAATCCTGCTCATCGAATTTAAGGCGCTGGATCATCGTCCCCATCGCTCCATCGAAAAGCAGGATTCTTTGGGCCAACAGTCGTCGTAGCGTGTTTTCAGTGTTGCTCATCGGTTCGCTTTTCTCGTTCGCTGACCCTTGTCGCTTGCCGCTAGTATCACCCGCGCCACGAAGATCTCTACCGGGCGATTGCCGTTGCGGGCCATTTTTTCCCCGGCGTAGGTGCCCGTCAGCTCATAGGTGATTTCAGTGACTCCGGCATCGCGGAACCACTCTTCCAGGGAATTTCTCTCGAAGCCCAGCCAACGATGGGCCATCTGCTCGCTCATCCATTCTTGATTGTGTTGTACGAGGTCGACGACGATCACGGAACCGCCGCCGCGCGTGATGCGACAAAGCTCGGCGACGGCTTGCTGCGGATCTGATAGAAAGTGCAGCACCATGACACAAAACGCTGCGTCAACGCTGCGCGCTTCCAACGGCAGCTGCAGAGCGTCGCCGCGGCGGAACTCGACGTTGCGGAGCTGTCTCTCTTTAGCGACATTTCGCGCTCGCCGTAGCATTTCCTGCGAGAGATCCACGCCAATAACTTTCTCGGCGAATCGTGCCAGTTCCACCGTCAAGCTCCCGGTTCCGCATCCGACGTCGGCAAGGACAAGATTGCGGGGCAACAGCTTTTCGATGGCGAAAGAGGTGACCCGATCATCAAAATAGTTTTTGCGGATTCGCTCCCAGTCACCGGCCACCGATTCAAAATAGCCTTGCGAGCGATGCAACCGACGGCGCCGGCAGTCCTCCAAACGCGCCCGGTCCCCTTGAGCCTCCGGCAATTCAGCCATTCGTGTCTGCAACGATTTGAAAAACTCGCCGGCTGGTTCAGGCATGTCTTGCCGGACAGAGAAGTAGACATTCGTCCCTTCCTTGCGATCTTGCACGAATCCGGCATCACGGAGAATCGCGAGATTACGGGAAACCGAAGACTGCACCGACTCAACCACCTCCTGTACCTCGCCGACCGTCAACTCTTCTTCCGCCACCGCCGCTAACACGCGAAGCCGTATCGGGTCGGCCAACGCCTTGAGAGTACGAACAAAGTCCATTTCCAATACCTTCTTATCACAATATATAGATATTTAGATAGAGATGCAAACGAACGTTATTAACCCCCCAGAGAGCGTGTTGAAGATTCTTTCGCAATGAGTCTTCTTGAATTGCTCTTGTCTTAAACGATAAGATCGATTAGTCGGTAAAGTAGAATCCGGTCGTGACCGCTCACCTCGAGATCACCAACTTTGAATTTCCCTCTGCGCACGGCCCGCTACGGGAGTCTGTACGAACGCATTCATGGACAACGAAGACTATCTATTTGTTTACGGGACTCTCCGTAGGCAAATGAACGATCCTCTCCACCGCCTATTGGAGACGCACGCCGTCCTGGTCGGTACCGGCACCTTTCAGGGAAAGCTTTACGATCTTGGTCGTTATCCCGGAGTCGTACGGTCCCGTGGGAACACCGATCGCGTCATAGGAGAGATCTATCGGTTTAGCGAGCCACAGCGGGCCTTCCAAATTTTGGACGAATATGAAGGGCACCGATTCAAGCGCAAACGAGTGACGGTCATCCAAGAGGACGGCAAGAGCATCACTTCCTGGATCTACCTCTACGCGCGCTCCGTCACGCGTCGCGCACTCATTCGGTCCGGTGACTACGTACAATATCGAAACTCGTTCTAACTTCCCTTCTGAGCCAAAATCCTCGCGCGAAACTCGCCCTCCCCCGATTGTAGGAATTTTCCCTCGCGGTAGTAGAGAATACGAAAATCACGGAAGAAGTCTAGCAGCTCATTGTGGAGAAGGAGATAGTCAGGGTTTATCGGATGGCCGATCTTCGATTGATCGGTCAAATAGGTCTCAAAGATTACCCATCCACCGGGCTTAAGCGTCTTTTTGATTTGCGACACGAGAGAACGCTGCAAGTAATTGAAATTCAGAACCACATTGTAGCGCAGCGGTGGAAGCTCGATCATCTCGAGATCGGCTTGTTGCCAATTAACCTTTAAGGATTTTTCCTCTGCAGATCGTCGCGCCTCTTCCAAGGCAACCGGAGAGATATCGATCCCAAGCACTTCAAAGCCTCGCTCCGCCAAAAAGATCGCGTTTTGCCCCTTACCAGTGGCAATGTCTAAGGCTTGCCCTCGCGGAAT
>JAHKKJ010000128.1 GCA_020027655.1 Deltaproteobacteria bacterium
TTGCCCAAAGAACCATTCGGCGAGCCGTAACCCTTTTAACGGACTCGCGTTCTTGCTCCTGTAGGTCGTCGCTGAAGGATGCTATCATTACAGAAAGGTCCCGCATTCCAAAAAAGGCCCGTTCGGATCTGCGGCCGATCATTGGGAAATACTTATGAGTGTTTTGGTTGTCGGTACGGTTGCGTTTGATTCCATTGAAACACCTTCCGGGTCCGCGGAACGCATACTTGGCGGGTCGGCGTCCTATTTCTCCCTGGCGGCGAGTTTTTTTACGTCAGTGCGCATTGTCGGAGTGATCGGACAGGATTTTCCTCAGGAATACCTGGAGCTATTCAGCCAACGGCAGATTGATCTCGAAGGCGTCCGGCGCGAAAAGGGCGATACCTTTCATTGGCGCGGTCGCTATCATGAGGACATCAACGTGCGTGACACGCTGGAGCTGCACCTGAATGTTTTGGCTGGCTTTGTGCCGCAGCTGCCGGAGCGCTATCGCGACGCGGAATATGTCTTTCTCGGCAATATTGATCCGGTTATGCAGCTCGAGGTGTTGAATCAGATCCGGCGAATGAAGTTGGTGGTCTGCGACACCATGGACCATTGGATTCAAGGAAGTGTCGAAGAGCTCAGAAAAGTTCTCAAACGGATCGAGATGCTGGTGATCAATGATTCAGAAGCGCGCCTCCTGAGCGGCTACAGCAATATCGTTCGAGCCGCCCGGGCGATTCTAAAAATGGGGCCCAAGGTGGTACTGATCAAGCGCGGCGAATACGGCGTGTTGCAGTTTTCGGATTCATCCATCTTTGCAACCCCGGCCTACCCCCTCGAAGAAGTCTTCGATCCGACCGGCGCGGGGGATTCCTTTGCCGGTGGATTCATGGGCCAGCTGGCACGTTCCGGCGATCACAGTCAGAGGGGCATCCGGCGCGCCATTGTCTATGGCTCCGTCGTCGCGTCGTTTACCGTAGAAGACTTTGGTGTGAAGCGACTGACCAACGTATCGCTCCCGGACATCGAAGCGCGCTACAAGAGTTTTACCGAGTTGACCGACTTCCATACCTGACCTCATGGAGCTTTCCATCGTTATTCCGGTTTACAACGAAGAGGAAAACGTCGAGCCGTTGATTCAAGAGATCAACGCGGCGCTAAGGCCGCTGGGGAAGCCCTACGAAATCGTGGTGGTCGATGACGGGAGCCGCGATGCTACGTTTGCCGTGCTCGCGCGGCTGCACCAACGCGAACCCTGTCTCCGGGTGGTGCGGCTCAAGCGCAATTTTGGTCAGACGGCCGCCATCGCGGCGGGTCTTACGTACGCTGGCGGTGACGTGGTTGTTCTCATGGACGGTGACGCGCAGAATGATCCAACCGATATTCCCGCGTTGCTGGCGGAATTGAAAAAAGGCAACGATCTCGTGTGCGGTTGGCGCTCCAACCGACGAGATCCGTTCTTGCATCGACGCCTGCCTTCGCTGATCGCCAACCGCCTCATTTCCTGGACGACACAGGTCAAATTGCACGACTACGGCTGTACACTGAAGGCGATGCGCGGCGATGTCGCCAAAAACTTGAAGCTCTATGGCGAAATGCATCGGTTTATTCCGGCCATTGCTTATGAGCGCGGCGCCCGGGTCGCCGAGCTCAAGGTCAATCACCGCCCACGGCTCCATGGAAGCTCGAAATACGGGATTGCCAGGACGCTGCGGGTGGTTCTCGACTTGTTAACCGTCAAGTTTTTGATCAGTTACTCAACCCGACCGTCGCATGTGTTCGGCATCCTGGGTTTCAGTAGCGGCGGTCTAGGATTTTTGATCGCGGTGTATCTAACATTTCAAAAGCTTGTGTACCAGGAGTCTATCGGTGGCAGGCCCCTCCTGCTGCTGGCGATTCTGCTGATCTTCATCGGCTTTCAGTTCCTTACCATGGGGTTATTGGGTGAGATGCTGTCGCGGACGTATCACGAATCTCAGGATAAAGCCGTCTTCGTCGTCAGAGAGCTACTGGGTGAAAGGAAGTGCGCATGAATCTTGCCGTGGTCGGTACGGGTTATGTGGGATTGGTCGCCGGCACCTGCTTCGCTGAGAGCGGCAACGACGTTACCTGCGTCGACATCGATGAGCAGAAGATTTCGATGTTGAAAGGAGGCAAGGTTCCTATCTACGAACCGGGGCTGGAAGAAATGGTCCGGCGCAACGCCGCCGAACAACGATTATCGTTCACGACGGATCTCGATGGGGCGGTGAAGAAATCAAGTGTGATCTTCATAGCGGTGGGAACTCCCCAAGGTCCGAATGGTGATGCGAATACCGACCACGTGCGGGCGACGGCCAAAGGCATCGCCAACGCGATGGACGGCTTTAGAATTATTGTCACCAAAAGCACCGTGCCGGTGGGAACGGCGGATCGGATTCAGCAATGGATGACGGAGGAAACCTCGCATCCCTTCGCGGTGGTTTCCAATCCCGAGTTTCTCAAGGAAGGGGCGGCGGTGGAGGACTTCATGAAGCCGGACCGGGTGGTGTTGGGCGGCGATAATACTGAAGCTCTTGAAGCCGTTAAAGAGCTTTACGAACCCTTCGTCCGGACCGGCAACCCCATTCTCGTCATGGATAGCCGCAGCGCGGAGATGAGCAAGTATGCGGCGAATGCGATGCTGGCGACCAAAATATCCTTTATCAACGAGATCTCGCGACTATGCGAAACGAAGGGCGCGGACGTGGGCGAAGTCCGAAGGGCCATCGCTCTGGATCGTCGCATCGGCCCTCATTTTATCTTTCCCGGCGTCGGCTATGGCGGCTCCTGTTTCCCCAAAGACATCCGCGCTATGATCAGTATGGGCGAGGATGAGCCGGAGATGGTGCTCCTCAAAGCGGTAGAAAAAGTAAACCAGCGACAAAAGGGAATTTTGATCGAGAAAGTTACCCGGCATTTCGGCGCCGATCTGGCAGGCTTGACGTTTGCGGTTTGGGGTCTGGCGTTCAAGCCGCGCACCGACGACATGAGAGATGCGCCGTCGATCACGGTCATCGAAGCGCTGTTAAAAGCCGGAGCCAAAGTCCAAGCCTTTGATCCCGAGGCCATGGGCGAGGCCAAGAAAATTTTTGCCGATCGCATCCAATACGCCAATCGGAATTATGAGGCGCTGCCCGGCGCCGCGGCATTGCTGGTTTTGACTGAATGGAATGAATTCCGTCGACCTGACTTTGTGCGAATCAAACAGCTGCTCGAGCACCCAGTTATCTTCGATGGCCGTAACCTCTACGATCCGACGGATATCCGCAGGCTTGGATTCCAGTATTATTCTATAGGAAGAAATGATGGCTAGGTATTTGATCACCGGTGGTGCCGGCTTTATCGGGTCGCATCTCTGCGAAAGTTTTCTCAAGCAAGGACACGAAGTCATCTGCGTGGACAATTACTCCACCGGGGCGCAAGAAAACATTTTCAGCTTTGCGTCCAATCCGCGGTTTCGGTTCCTCGATCACAACGTGAGCCGGTTTATCGATATCGGCGGGTCCCTAAACTATGTCCTCCATTTTGCGTCGCCGGCTAGCCCGGTAGATTATCTTGAACTTCCCATTCCGACCCTGAAAGTTGGTTCGCTCGGCACGCACAACGCCCTGGGTTTGGCGAGAGCAAAGAAGGCCGTGTTTCTCCTCGCCTCGACGTCCGAGGTTTACGGTGATCCTTTGGTGCGACCGCAAAATGAAGAGTATTGGGGAAACGTTAACCCGGTCGGCCCGCGGGGGGTTTACGATGAAGCAAAACGATTCGCTGAGGCGATCACGATGGCCTACCATCGCTATCACAATTTGGACACGCGCATTGTGCGGATTTTCAATACCTACGGGCCGCGCATGCGCATGCGGGACGGACGGGTCGTGCCGAATTTCATCACGCAAGCGCTCAAAGGCGAGCCGCTCACGGTATACGGGCAAGGTGAGCAGACCCGAAGCTTTCAATACGTCGATGATCTGGTAACCGGGATCCATCGGCTGCTCGAATCGCAAGAACATCTGCCGGTTAATATCGGTAATCCGCACGAAATGACCGTCCTCCAGTTTGCCAAGAAAATCCTGGAGCTCACGGGTTCAAAGAGCTCCATCGAATATAAACCCCTGCCGCAGGACGATCCCCAGGTGCGTCAACCCGACATCTCCAAGGCCAAGAGAGTATTGAACTGGGAGCCCAAGGTGTCCCTGGACGAAGGGCTGGCCAAGACCATAGAGTATTTTCGCACGCGACTGGAGGAGCAGAAGGTATGAAAATTGTGGTGACGGGCGGGGCGGGTTTCATTGCATCCCATATCGCTGATGCTTATATTAATCGAGGTCACGAGGTATATATCATTGATGACCTCTCCACCGGACAAAAGAGAAATCTAAATCCCAGCGCCAAAATTTACACGGTTGATATCGCCGATCCCAAAGCCGCTCAGTTGATTACAGAGATCAAGCCGGATGTTTTGAACCACCATGCGGCGCAGATGGATGTGCGCCGCTCCGTGGCTGATCCCACCTTCGATGCGCGCATCAACATCATCGGTTTCATCAATTTGTTGGAGGCTTGTAAGGATGCAGGCGTGAAGAGGGTCATTTTTTCCTCTTCGGGCGGGGCCGTTTATGGCGACCGTGAGCCGATCCCGGCCACTGAGGAGCATGAGACCTTGCCCCTGAGTCCCTACGGAGTCAGCAAGCTCACCGGCGAACTCTATCTCGGCTATTACCACATGGCCTTTGGTTTGCCTTACGTCGCGCTGCGCTACGCAAACGTCTACGGACCGCGACAGTCGACCCTAGGCGAGGCCGGCGTCGTCGCGATATTTATTTCGCAACTCCTTGCCGGCAAAAGTCCCGTGATCAACGGCGACGGCAAACAGACCCGTGACTATGTTTTTGTCGGCGATGTCGTGCAAGCCAACGTCTCGGCCCTCGAACGCGACTATACGGGCGCCGTGAATATCGGTACTGGCAAAGAGACCGACGTCGTGACAGTCTGTAAATTGCTGCGGGAAGGCGTCGGGTCGCCGGTGGAGGCGATTCACGGCCCGGCCAAATTGGGTGAGCAACGGCGGAGCTGCTTGGAGACGGCATTGGCGCGGAAGGTGTTGGGATGGAGGCCCGAAGTGGGTCTCAGAGAAGGTTTGGAGCAAACAATCGCTTACTATCGTGAGGCCGGTCCGGCATGAGTTTGGATCATATCCGCAATTTTTCCATCATTGCTCATATCGACCATGGCAAATCGACCTTGGCAGATCGGTTACTGGAGTTTACGGGGGCGGTGAGCGAACGGGAGAAAACCGATCAGATTCTCGACAGTATGGACCTTGAACGGGAGCGGGGTATTACCATCAAGGCTAGCCCGGTATGTCTGCGCTACCTGGCCAAAGACGGCAAAGAGTACAAGTTGAATTTGATCGATACGCCGGGACATGTCGACTTTACTTACGAAGTGTCGCGCAGCCTCGGGGCCTGCGAGGGCGCCTTGCTGGTCGTCGATGCGGCGCAAGGGGTCGAGGCGCAGACGGTGGCGAATGTTCATATGGCTCTGGATCATGATCTGGAGGTCCTTCCGGTTATCAACAAGATCGATCTACCGAGCGCCGATCCCGAGCGGGTGAGAAAGGACATCGAGGATATCATCGGGCTTGATGCCTCCTGTGCTATCCTGGCCAGTGCCAAGGAAGGGATTGGGACTCAGGAGATTCTTGAGGGTATCATCAACCACTTTCCCCCGCCGAAGGGCGACCCGGATGCGCCGCTACGAGCGTTGATCATCGATAGTTGGTTCGATCCGTATCACGGCGCGGTGGTCATGATGCGCATCTTCGACGGCACTATTGGCAAAGGAACTAAGATCCGGATGATGTCCAGCGGCAGAGTCTTTGAAGTCACACGTGTAGGGATATACGCTCCGGCACCGGTCGAAGTGGTGGAAATGAAGGCTGGGGAGGTGGGCTTCCTCATGGCGGGCATCAAGGAAGTTAAGGAGACTCGGATCGGCGATACCATTACCGCTGACGAGCGCCCCGCCAGTGAACCCCTTGCCGGATTCAAGCCCATGAAACCGATGGTGTTTAGCGGCCTCTATCCGACGGACGCCACTGAGTACCAAGGCTTGCGCGATGCGTTGGAGAAACTGCAGTTGAACGACTCTTCTTTTACGTTTGAACCGGAAACTTCCCAGGCCTTGGGGTTTGGCTTTCGCTGTGGCTTTTTGGGCCTGTTGCATATGGATATCGTGCGCGAACGGCTGGAGCGGGAGTTCGCTTTAAGGCTCATTACAACCGCCGCCACGGTCGTTTATCGCGTCATCACCACGACTGGACAGACCCTGCTTATTGACAACCCGGTAAAGCTCCCGTCAGAATCAGATATAGAGCAGATCGAAGAGCCGGTGATTCAAGCGACCATCCATTTGCCGCAGGAATTTCTCGGCGGCGTGCTCGGTATCTGCGAGGAGAAGCGTGGGTCGCAAAAAGAGATTCGTTACCTTGGACCCAAGCGGGTCATGCTGGTCTACGAGTTGCCGCTCAATGAAATCGTCGTCGATTTTTACGATCGACTGAAATCGGTTAGCCGCGGTTACGCGTCGATGGATTACGAAATAGCGGGCTACCGGCCGGCCGAGCTCGTCAAATTGGACGTGCGCATCAATGGCGACGTTGTCGATGCTATGTCGATGATCGTGCACCGGGACAAAGCCTATTATCGAGGGCGAGAATTAGTCCAGCGCATGCGGCAATTGATACCCCGGCAACTTTTCGAAGTCGTCATTCAAGCGGCCATTGGCAGCCGGATTATTGCGCGGGAGTCGGTCAAGCCGCTAAGAAAAAACGTTACCGCCAAATGCTATGGGGGCGATATTACCCGCAAGCGCAAACTGCTGGAGCGACAGAAGGAAGGTAAGAAACGAATGAAACAAGTCGGCAAAGTAGAAATTCCGCAAGAGGCGTTCCTCGCCGCTTTGAAAGTTTAACACGGGTGATTGATGTCCATCGATAAAGCGTCCAAGGCGAAGGAACGATCTCATATGGAAGCCCAAGAGACTGTGAAAACCAAGTCCACGTTCCGCGAATACGCGGAAGCCATCGGCATGGCTTTACTGTTGGCTCTTTTCATACGAACTTTTATCGTTCAGGCGTTCAAGATACCGTCCGGCTCCATGATTCCGACACTGCAGATCGGCGACCATATCCTGGTTAACAAGTTGGCTTATGGGATACGGGTTCCCCTTTGGGGCCACTATTTAGTGGATTTTGGCAAGGTTCAACGAGGCGATGTAATCGTCTTCATCTTTCCGGAAGATCGATCGAAGGATTTTATCAAGCGGGTTGTCGGCGTCGCCGGAGATACGGTGGAAGTCCGCGGTAAGAAGATCTACATCAACGGACAGCAGGTGGAGGATCTTCACGCGCACTTCGAAGGGGACGACCCGCAGAACATTTTGCCGGCCAGTCGGGACGATTATGGTCCCACGAAGGTCCCGGAAAACCATCTCTTCGTCATGGGTGACAATCGCGACCGCAGCTACGACAGCCGTTTCTGGGGATTTGTCAATCTAGACGACGTTAGAGGAAAAGCGTTCCTGATCTATTGGTCCTGGGATGGAGGCGACCGTTGGGTGCGTTGGGAGAGGCTTGCAAGCTTAATTCGATGAGGTATTTTTTCCGTACCGTGCCTGGCCTTCGGTTGAAGAGCGCGAGAGGTTAAATGATTTACCAAGGAAAGATTCCATTGACGGTGTTGGCCGTACTGGTGCTCGTTTTGGTGTTGGTGAATATCCTACTGAGTCTTGGCAATCAATCGGTGCGGGCGGAAGTGAACGAGCGCCAACAGGTCCTTGCGCAGGGTATGCAACTGGAAGGACTGCATCGAGAAATCGTCACTGTTTTGGCGACGGTTGCCTTGAAAACCAACAACGACCAGCTCAAGAGTTTGCTCGCATCCCAGGGCATCAACTTGGGCCAGCCACCCCCGCCGGCGGGCAGCTTAAAGTAGCCTATCATGGAAAACGAATTGCCAACGATTGAGGAGCTTCAAGATCAAGCGGTTGCGGCAGTCGAGCCCGTTGAAAAGCGGGGTTCGAGTTTGCCTCTCATATTAACTATGGTTTCGGTTCTCATCTGGTTTGCGTTTCAAACCCTGCAGCTGGTGGTTGAACGAAATAACTTGTCCGCCTTGAAAGCCAATTTCGACTCGGCGATGCAAGAATCGC
>JAHKKJ010000641.1 GCA_020027655.1 Deltaproteobacteria bacterium
CTGGTGCCGGCCAATGCGGTGGTTCCGCTGCAGCCCTACCTGGTGGGTCCGGAAGCGATGGATGTTTCCAGGTGGCGCGATCGCAAACATCATTTTTCCGACAGCGCAGAAAAATACAATCTGTACTTTGGCTCGCGGGTCCAGGTCGCTTTTGTGTACAACACGGAGCTGACACCGCCCGCGACGATGAAATCCAGGATCAAAAACTGGCACGACCTCCTCAACCCCGAGTGGAAAGGTAAGATCGCGGTACTCGATCCGCGGCAGGCAGGCGCCGGTCTGGATCTATCAACCTATTGGTACACGAACGAGAAGCACGGACTGGGCAAAGAGTTCATACGAAAGCTGTTCACCACCCAAGAAGTCTTTGTCTCCAAGGAAGAGCAGCAGATTCTCGACTTTGTGGCGCGGGGGCGGCACGCCATCGCCATCGGGCCCAGCGGAACTCTGACATTTCAACTGATCTCGAGAGGGCTGCCGCTTGCGCTGTTTGGCAGCGGCGCGATGCAAGGCGACGGTTTTGTGACGGCCAGCAACGGCACGATTACCGTGGTTCGCAACGCGCCGCATCAGAACGCCGTCAAGGTTTACATTGACTACCTGCTTTCCCGGGAGGGACAAATCAGCTGGAGCAAAGCGTCCGGACTGGCGAGTCTCAGGACCGATGTTCCCAAAGACCATATCCCGGAGGTGTTGGTTCCCGACGAAGGCATCAAATACCAGGAGACTCACCTCGAGAAATACGTGATGATGAGAAAGGAAATCGTCGATTTCCTGAATACGGTAATCCGACGCTGAAGTGTGCGATGACCAGTCTCATTGCGCGACGTCTAAAATCGTTTACCTGAGTCAACGGCTTCGATCCGGCCCGCGAAGTGACCATGGTTCAAGTCGGCAGGGTGCAGGACATCTTGTCGGGGCTGATCGCCGGATCGGTGGACATTGGCACCATGGCATTTCCCTACGACATCAAGGCGAAGGAAAGCGGCTTTCGCGAGCTCGCCGATCTTTCCCAGAGCGGCGCGAGATATGCCTCGTCGTCTTTTCTGGCAAAGAGACAGTTTCTGACTCAGAACAAGGGCCCTGCCGAGGGCTTCGTTCGCGCTATCATCGAGGCGCTGCAATTTATCAGGGTGCGCCGCGATGACGGGATCAAGATCCTTTCCCGTTACACCAGAATGTCGGACATGAAAGTGCTGGCGCAGACCTACGATTATCACAGCCGCGTGATCTGGCCGAGAGTGCCTGAGATTCAACCGGAAGATCTGAAACTGGTTTTGGAAGAGCTGGCTGAAGCCAATCCGAAGGCGCGCGAGATCGACCCCGCCGAGTTGATTTACGGTTCGATTGTTAAAGATGTCGTCGCCAGCGGATTCGTCGAGAGGCTATATGGGCGATGAGATAAGCAAGATCGCGAAGGAGTCGTTATGGGCAAAATAAGCGTCACGCGAGTCTATCATATCGGCCTTCCCGTCAATGACATTAAGCGGGCGGAAAAATTCTACGTGGATGTTCTGGGCATGACCGTAATGGGCAGAGGAAGTGGAGTCAGAGAGAACAATCGCCCCTTTTACGAAATGCTCGGCTATTGGCCCGAGGTTCTGCGCCTGGCTTGCTCAAAAGATAATGAGGTCGAGGTCGTCCTGTTCGAGCGCGGCAAGCCCGTCGAGCGGGATAGGAATGAAAACGGTTTTTGCCACACGGGGTTGTCGGCGAGCAGCGAAGATTTCGACCGGGCGTTAGGGAAGCTGAAAGAATGGGGTGTGGACTTCCAGGTGGGACCGATCATTCGTAACGGCGAGCGCACGCTCTATTTCTACGACCCCGAGGGTAATCTCTTGCAGCTGGACGATCGGGGATAAAATGGAGCAAAAGATTAAGTTTATGCGAGTGCGAAGAACAGTTGCGATCCTTGTTGCGATAATTGCTTTTGGCGCGCTTGAGACAGCGAGCGCGGCGCCGGCTTCATTGCGCGTCGCCTATCCGGCGGCGACGGCTTCCTTCCTTCCTTTGTGGGCCGCGCAGGACGCCGGCTTTTTCAAGAAGAACAACTTGGCCGTGGAAGTCATCCAGGTGGGTTCCTCCACGCGGGGAATGGCCGCGCTGATCGCCAATCAAATCGACGTTCTCGCCGGCGGCGGTACCGGCGGCATCGTCGCCCAACTGCAAGGCTTTACAGACCTGGCGATCTTTGGCACCAACGTTCATACCTGGGTTTTCTCGGTCTATTCTATACCGGCGATAAAGGAAGCGTCTCAGCTTCGCGGCAAGAAGCTCGCCGTCACCAGATTTGGCGGCACGATGGACTTCGCTGCTCGCCATTTTCTCAAAGGCCAGGGCCTTGAGCCCGGCAAGGACGTGGTCCTGATTCAAATCGGCAGCTCCGCAGACATCGTGCCCGCCGTGGCCAACGGCTTGGTGGAGTCCGGAGTCATGTCGGTTCCCTATCTGTTTGCGGCAAGAAGGTTGGGACTTCGAGAGCTGGCCGATCTTTCGCAGAGTGGAATCCGCTATGCCCAAGCAGCGCTTGTCGCCAAGAAAAGCTTTCTCAAGGAGAAGCGAGAAGTCATCGGGCAATTCATCAGGTCTCTCATCGAGGCGACTCATTATCTCAAGACTCGTCCCGTCGATGGCATGCGCGTGCTCGGCAAATACACGCGCACCGATGACGACGATATCCTGAAGCAAGCCTACCACTACCATGTCGACCGGCTCCTTTCTCGCGTGCCGGAAATTCGCCCGGACGATATCAAACTGCTGTTGGACGAAGCTGCCCTGACCAATCCCAAGGCCAGAGGAGCCAATCCCCAGGACTTTATCGACGAGGGGCCGGTCAAAGAGGTCGTGCGCTCCGGCTTTGTCGATCAACTTTATCGCAAATGAGCCGACTGTGACGCCTGGCGCAAAATAAATAAGGTGGACTTATGCAGCGAATTTTTGTGTTTGTCTGGTCGTTGGTTTGGCTATTTCCCACGGATCTTTTGACCGGCGCCGAAGCGCCAAAATATGGCGGGCGGTTGGTTTTCGCGATCCGCAATGACATCAACGGATTGAATCCTTTCGTGCGCACGACCTCGACCAACGTCTACGTGCGCCAGCTCGTCTATGAGTCGCTGCTGGATTTTGACAAGCACGGCAAGCTCGTTCCCAACCTGGCGGAGTCTTGGACCCTATCCCCTGACGGCAAGATCTATCTGTTTAAGCTGCGCAAGGGCGTCAATTTCCACGACGGCAAGGAACTCACTGCCGATGACGTGAAATGGAGCGTCGATTACGCGATGGATCCGAACAACGGGACCACCGGATTGAGCATGTTGAAAAGCATCGAAAAGGTGAACGTAAAAGACCA
>JAHKKJ010000642.1 GCA_020027655.1 Deltaproteobacteria bacterium
AGCGACTACTGCTGCGCATCGGCGAATGCTGCCAAAGTCATACTGTATGTGTTGGCCAATTCCGACCCCGGTCAACCGATTCTTTTTCTTCCCGATGTCTACCTGGGGTTTTACGCCGCCAAGCTGCTGGAGCAGGAAAATCAGTCGTTGGAGCGATTATGGCTCATGATGGGCGCCTGTCATGTGCACGACCGTATTCGCCCATACCATGTAGAAATGCAGAGGCGGAATTATCCAGACGCTGCGGTCGTGGTCCACCCCGAGTGCGGTTGCACGAGCGCTTGTATGCGCCAGATGGCGCAAGGGATGACTCCTGCACACATGATGCAGTTTCGTTCCACCCAAGGCATGGTGCAGTTCGTCCGCGAGACGCCGCAAAAGGTCGTCATCATGGCCACCGAAGTCGGCAATATCTATCCATTATCCAAAGCCGCGCCCGGCAAGACCATAGTTCCAGCCAGTCCGGAGGCCGTTTGCGCCTATATGAAACAAAACACATTTAGGAAGCTCTATCTTTCGCTGCGCGACAACATTCATGAAATCACCGTGGATCCGGATCTTGCCGCCCGCGCGCGAATTCCCATTGAGCGCATGCTTAGCATCGTATGATTCGATCTTCTATTTTTTGGTTCTCTCCCTACGTGTCTTAGTTTTCCGGATAGCTTTGTCAGCGAAAGACTTACGATTTAGTCGTCGTAAGAGCATTGTTCCCTTGAAACGGCGGCATCTTTAAAAATGATTGTCTATTGGCACCCAGGTTGCTATCCACCAGTAGTAGTGATCTGAAAAAATTTTATTTTAAAGGAGGTGAGCATTATGCTGAGTTGGTCGATGACATTTTTGGTAATCGGATTGATCGCGGGAGTTCTAGGCTTCAGCGGTATAGCGGGAGCAGCGACTCAGATCGCCTGGATCTTATTCGTCGTTTTCTTGGTGCTATTTGTTGTGAGTCTGATTATGGGCCGCGGTCGAGCTCCGTTATGACGGAGCTCGCCATGTTCGGAAAAGGGGAAGATGTTTGATGCAAACATATCGTGAACTGAGGAAAAACGTCACGCGTGCGATCAACAATGAGGACGGAAAAATAGGTTGGATTCTTCTCTGGGCGTTAGGAGTACCGATACCCGTATTACTTATCTTGTTTGCGATCCGCGGCTGTACGTGACAACAAACCGATGCAAAGGAAAAAGCAAGGGGGTTTCCGAAAACGATAGCCTAATTTAGGCCCTCGGCAATCACGTTCTCCGCTTGACGGATTTGCCTATGGCGAGCAAGAACATAACACTCTTGCCTGCGGCGTGAGGCGAAAAGAAATCCGTCACGTCGTCATCAAAAAAAGTCAGGCCTGAGGCGCCAAGGCCTTGAGCATAGGCGGCAAGATATAATTTCCCGCCCATTATGCTTGCTTCCAATTGAGCCGCCCGATAACCCCGATTGCCCCACTGCTCCAGAACTTTATTGAGATCTGTCAGAAAGTACACGTTCACACTGCAATCCGCAGGAATCTCTTGCCCTAGTCCGAGATAGCCCGCCTGGCGACGAAAATCGCCTTCCTTGAGCAGCTCCAAGGTGCGGCTGTCACGATGAAAGACATAGGCGCCAGGAAGGAGATCCTCCACTGCATGTACGATAAGATAGAGATTGTTGAGGGGCGCTTCCTCCGGCCGCAGAAAATCCGTTGCGACCCCACGCGTCGCTCGGTCAAGCATAATGGACAATTGTCTGAAGCCGATCGACTCGCGGGAGAACTGCCGGGTGGAGCCGCGTCGTTGAATAACGTCCTCGAGGCTATCGCGAGCCATCTCATCGTCGCCGAGTGGCTGAAGAGCAATCAAGCGATCTTTTGCAATTGGGATTGGCCTTCCAGTTTGTCTCGAAGGGTTTTCTAAAGTTTGACCGCGCCAGTCGATGACTTCCGCTTCGCTTTCCAAAGACGATGCTTCGTGCATCGCCCTGATGGCTGGATAATCGACTTCGGTTTTCGATAGGGGCGCGGTTTCGAAGGTTAGAGGATCGACCGGTGGAGAGTCTCCATTCGCTTGAGACCGTGCGTTGCCGAGAGCGACCAACGTAAGAGTGCCCTCGCGCGTTGTCTCCAGGCTTAGAAGTCGGCTGACCGCATCGTCTACAAAGCCGAGGACGATCCGTGCCGGCGTGTGACGTGCATCCGCGGCGGCTAAAAGATTGGCGAGAATAGTGCCGGTGTCCCAGTAACAATGCCGATAGGCTCGCGACTGGTATTTCCAAGCATTGCGCCAATAAGTCGAAGCGCAGACGATGATAGCCGGGGCGTTGGCTATGGTAGGCTCTCTTCCGCTCGCCTGCACCAGGGCATTACGGTAATCTCCATCACGCAGCCGCCGCAGGGCAAAGTCCTGCGGGCCAAAATGATAAACTCCTGCTTTTAAATCCGGCAGATCGCCGCAGACGAGATACAGGTCGATATGGTACAGCGCACCGGTACAGGCAGCCGCCCGAAAGAGGATCTCCCCTCCCGGATAGCTCCTGCGTTTGGTGATTCCTGCAGATAGATAGAGGATTTCTGCCAAGGTCTGAATCGAGGGAACGACTTGATCTTTTGTCGGAGCTTCCAAACTGGAGATAGCCTCAAGTGCCGTAGTTCCTGAAGACGACAGCTGTTGGGGTAGAGGAATGGGCTCCAGCTGGGAATAGATCTTAAAGGGAATCGGCTGGTTCTCCCAGTCCAGGTAATGGCGATTCCCGCGAATGCTCTCGTAGGAGTGCTTGGTTCCATTATGATAAGCCCACGTGGCCTGAAGGTCGCGGTTCTTCATCGTATAGCCCTCCTCCGATGAGCAGCTGAGATACATCGGTTTCTGTGGCGGCGACGGTTCGAATGATTACTTTAGTGTAGCACACGAGTCACCGTTTTGTTGCTTCACTGCAGGAATACTGCAGCGGCGTGATGCGGCGGGTGAAATAAGATAATCCTTGGAGGATACCTATGACCCTCATTGGAACTCAACGCATCGTTATCGGCATGTACGATGGATTCGGCATGGATTACCTCGAAGCAAGCACATTGCCGTCGCTCCGCTTAATGGCGGAGAAGGGATTTTTCAAGCGAGTGAATGCGGTCTTTCCAACCGTGACGAATGCCAACAACGCGTCCATTTGTTGCGGCGCATGGCCGAAAGAACACGGCATCACGGGAAACTCCTATTTTAATGAGCAGACCGGCAAGGCCGATTATATGGAAAGCGCCGATTTCATTCGGATGCCGACAATCATTCAGCGGGCGGCGAGCGCCGGCGTGAGGTCGGCGCTGCTGACCTGCAAAGTAAAAACCATTCATCTCTTGGGAAGAGGCGCTGAGATCGCCGTGGC
>JAHKKJ010000643.1 GCA_020027655.1 Deltaproteobacteria bacterium
AATGCATAAAAATTTCAAATATCTTTGGCTAGCTTTTTAATCACTGCGGGTTTGATTCCCCGTAGCTTGCTGCGTAAAGAGCTAATCCCAGACCTCTTAAAGTCCGACATTCCCGAATGCTTCTATCGGGTCCGCCACATGGCTTCGGACGGATCCGTCCTTCGGCGGAAATCCAGGCGAGACCGGAACTGGCCCCCGATTAAAACATTCGAGGGTGACGCCTTTGGGATAAATTCTCATCGCTATATTCTGATACCCCCTAAGCTTGCTGCGGGGTTTTTCATTGCCTATTCAACTTTTCTTCCCGTACGTGCGACGCGGTTAATTTTCTGAATCCGATGTGCTCCAAGCCGGCGCCGGCACCTCGAGATCTTAGCCGCCGAGAAGGCTATCGATTGGGAAGAGGATCTGCGCCGGAGAACTTCTTATAAAGCTCTATGGTTTCCGGGTCGCGCGGGATTTCTCGGATCGCCGTTTGATAGTCTTCGGGATTGATCGGTGAGGGGTCATCGCCGGTGACCTTGCGGTATTCTTTTTCAAACTCGGGATCATCATAGGCTTTACGAAATGCCGCCTGAAGAATTTGCACTTGCTCTTTCGGTGTCCCCGGACTGACGAAATAGGGTGAGCCTGCGCCCCGCAGCAACCGGAACATAGAGATGAGGCTTCGCTCCTTTTCAGATCTGGCGAATGTTTCGATATCAGGAAGATGGGTAAATTGAGGAATCTTTTTTCCCCTCGGGACCTCGATAACAGCGTGGAGATGCGCCATTCCCTTCTCGACCCACTCGGGGTGTCTTTTCATGATAGAAAGAGAAACCTCTGAGCGTGCGTCGATCTCGCCCCTCGCGATGGCCACGTCCTGTTCGGGTGATGAGTAGCTGGGGATGAACTTTGGGCTTTTTAAGCTAAGAAAGTAGGCGAAGAAACGCCCCGTGAGATAAACCGGATGTCCCACGGCATGGGAGCCGATCCTGACCCCGGTGGCGGCGCGGAGCTTCTCCAAAGAGTCCCAACCGGCTTCACGGCGGGTCAAAAAGCTGTAATGGCTTTCGCTTTCCGTAGAGCCGAGAAAGATGAACTTGTCCAAATCATATAGGACGCCCCCTTCGCCCAAGATGGCGCTGGCGAGTATACCGCCCGGCGTGCTGCCGATGGTCAAACCATCGGACCTGCCGAATACGTGATTTGCGGCCTTTCGCCCGCCGCCGCCGTCCATGAACTCGATCAGGATTGTGGGCTGTCCGGGAATGTGTTTCTTCAAATACGGGATCAACGCCCTAACCCGCATCTCCCCGATTCCTCCCGGTGTGCTGCCGCGGACGAGAGTAATGGTCTTTCCCTGATAAAAGGGAGTTTGCCCGAAAGCTCTCCCCACCGGCGCCAGCAAGTAAATCAAGGATAATAGCGCAACGACTTTCACCGAACGGGTCCATTCGAAGTGGAGCTTCATCGTCTACCTCAATGACCATTTGGGAAGCTGTACAGAATATATAGCGAAGGTCGGGCAGGGACAAGGAGAAAACTGCGGCAGGTCTTTCAACTCGCCCTCCGCGAGAAGCACTCTAGCTCCGTTTTATGCCGGACGATGGGTCAAGGAATCGTAGTAGCCCGTGAGTCCGTTGAGGACGTATTGCACGGCGAGGGCCGCGAGCACGATTCCCAACACTCGGGTAATGATGCGCACTTTGCCTTCACCAAAGCGTGCCATGATTCGTTCTCCGGCGTAGAGTACCCACCACGAAATCAGATATACAAAGGCAATGATGACGGCGAGCATCCCCATGCGGGAAGCATCTGCGGCGGCTTGATTGGCGAGCAGCAGAACAGTTGTGATCGTCCCTGGACCAGAAAGCAAGGGGATGGCTAAGGGAAATATCGCGATGTCTTCTCCAATCGTGCCCTGCTCATCGCGCTCGGGCGCTTGCAGGCCCGGACGATGGCCGAACAGCATTGGCCAGGAGACAACGAATAATAAGATCCCACCGCTGATCGCGAAGGCGTACACGGTGACGCCGAGATAGGAAAGCAACCATCGGCCGCCGACGAGGAAAAACAACGTCACGCCGAAGGCGATAACCAACGCCCGGCCTAGAGTTTTTCGTTTTTGGACGCTCTCCAGCTCGCTGGTCAACGCGACAAAACTGGGCGCAACGCCGAGCGGATCAACGACCACAATCAGCGTAACAAACGCCCTCAGGCCGAATTGAAGCAGATCTTCGTCCATGTTCGAGTCTATTCAATCGATTCCGGTTGTCCGGGTTTTCGTGTTCGTAAGTGATTCCGATCACCTTGACGTTCTCGAATCGTGACCACGGCGTGCCAACCGAGAAACCTCAACCCAGTCCCCTCGCATCAGTGCTTCCTTCTTCCTCCGACTCCAACCTTTGATCTGCCGTTCACACGTTAAAGCTTCCTCCCGAGTCGGGAACTCCTCTGAGAATACTAACCTCACCGGGCGTCTCGTCGAAGTATAGCCTTCAATCGCACCAGCTTTATGTTTTGCTATCCGTTCTTCGAGATTCTCGGTATGACCAGTGTAGTAGGAATTATCAGCACAACGCAGAATATAAACCCAGAAACTCATTTCTTATCGTTTCAGCGCTTTCTGGCGTTGCTCCACTCCTCGGTAACCCCGACTTACGTGTTCGGAGCCCTTCGACATGCTCAGGGCGAACGGAATTTAGTGATTATAATATTTGTAAAGGTTGTTAAAAAAAATCCCTCCATGTTTCACAGGCTAAGGACGACCGGAGAATCATGAACGATTTGCACCCTCTTTTTCCGTTCGCCCTGAGGTACTCGAAGGGTGAACCCCGAGTTTTTTATTGCTCACTCCAAACCCGGAAGAGCCATTAGTTCATCAAGCGGCCGCCGGAGACGTTGAGTGATTCGCCTGTGGTATGAGAGGAGTCGCTGGACGCCAGAAAAAGAGCCGCTTTAGCGACTTCGTCATGTTTGGCATATTTTCGCAACGGCGTAAGTTCTAAGACGCTCTTTTCCAACTCGGAAAATTCCATTCCCAAGCCTTTGGCTCGTTCCGCGTACATGGCGCGGAGGTCCGGTTCGTCCATGCCGCCGGGACAAATAACATTAGCCCGTATGCCGTGAGGCCCGGCTTCTTTCGCGATTGTCTGCGTTAGCCCCAGGAGTCCCCACTTAGCCGCACAGAGCGAGCCCCGCAGAGCCATGCCTTCTTTCCCGGCTGTGCCGGAGATGCTGACAATGCTGCCGCTTTTCTGCTTGATCATCTGCTTTAAAACCGCCCGGCAGCAAAGAAACACTGCCTTCAGGTTGACGGCGAGCACCGAATCCCATTCCTGCTCGGTGATCTCTTGCACCGGCAC
>JAHKKJ010000129.1 GCA_020027655.1 Deltaproteobacteria bacterium
GAAAGCCGTTTGGGTGTTACTCGCGCGCGCAAGGTGGCACCCTCCGCGGGAACGGTTTTCCCCAATTTGTCGATTCATTGGCTGACGCGCACCATTCGGGTGTGGCATCCACGGGGGCCGGATAAGATGGAGATTTGGAGTTGGGCCATAGTCGATAAGGCAGCGCCGGCGAAAATCAAGGACGTCATGCGCTTCGTCTCACAGTACCGCTTCAGCCCGACGGGAGTCTTCGAACAGGACGATATGGATAATTGGATCCAGGTGACCGCCGCGGCCCGCAGTGTGATCGGCAGGCGCTTCCCGGCCAACTACCAGATGGGCGTGAGCGAGGAGATCACTGAGACCGATCTACGGGGGCGGTTGGCCAGCCGATGGAGCGATTCAAATCAGTTGAGCCTCTACATGCATTGGGCCAAGGTGCTCGAGGCGAAGAGCTGGGGCGAGCTGAAGAGCGCGAAGCATGGATAGCGACCTGCGCCATAAGGTCGAAGATTTTTTCTACCTGGAAGCCGAGCTGTTGGACGAGCGCCGGCTGCGGGAATGGCTCGAGCTGTTTACCGATGACATGCACTACTGGATGCCGGTTCGCCACAACCCGTTGGACCGGCCTAAAGAGCTGGAAGAAGAGATTTCCAAGCCCGGGGAGAGTTACTATTTTAACGATAACAAGGAAACTCTTCGTTTAAGAGTTGAGCGGTTTTATTCAAAGACCGCCTGGGCCGAAATGCCTCCTTCGCGTACCCGGCATCTGATTTCGAATATTCGGATAAGAAAGGGCGACGGCGTCCAATTCGAAGTCGATTCAAACTTCATTGTTTATCGCACCCGCATGGAAAAAGATGAAGATATTTTTGTCGGCACAAGAAAGGATGTCCTGCGCCACGTAAACGGCGAACTAAAGATCGCCCGGCGAACGATTCTTTTAGATCAGGCGGTTCTGAAAGCAAAAAATATCAGTGTTTTCTTGTAGGCATCCGTTACCTTGTCCCCCGGACGTGCATCGAAGCCCAGAGACGAGACGCCGGATTCACAATCTGCAAAGGTCGGAAAAAATTTGAAACTATCGCTTGGCCAACCCGGCTGCCGCGGTCTTGGTTTCCGTGAACAGTCCCAGCTTCTTGAGTGTGTACTGCCCTGAGCCGTAGACCGGTCCCTCATCCAAACGAAAACCAAGGCCTAGGCTCAGATGCAGCTGGCTCCTATATTCCATGTCCATCCGGTGATCGAGCTCGATAAAATAGCCGTCAATGAGGCCGGCCGGGGTGTCAAACTGCGAACGCGAAATCTGCTTCACAAAATGGGTTACTCGGCCGCCGCGCTTCAGCTTGCCGGTCTCTCGGCTGTACATCTTATACCCCGTCTGGAGCCGAATGGAGCCGACTGAGTGGACATCGCCCGGCAAAACCGGCAGCGCCGGTTCGTAGACGATATAGCTGCGACTTTTGAACAAGTCCAATCGCTCCATCATCAGGGCACCGGTAGGGTTTTTCACCAAGAGAATGCTCGCATAATCGCCGAATACGAGCCACCATCGTTTATTGTCCGCGAGATCGGGTTGAGAGATGAGCGGCACGATTTTACCGCGATCTTTACCCTCAGTGATCTTGAACTGCTTCTGCCAGCTCACCAGCGGGATCAGTTCTCTGGCGATGATTTCGCGTGGCTGGGGAACTGACCATGCAACGCCGACGAAAGCCGATGTGGCCACGCAATACGTGATAAGTATCAGAATACGAGCAAAATAGCGCATAGGTATTCCTCTCAGTCTACACAATCAAAGCTGAATAGAGAAGAGGGAGCTAACTAATGCACGTTCATAAAAATTTTTGAAAAAAAGTCGGACTATAAACTTCCCAGAGCTGGATATTGCTTGGAGCCGTTTTGATGTTTAGGCTAAGACGATGGAAGATGATACGACAAGCTCCCGCAAGGTGTCCAACTTCACGCCCCGCGGACGAACCCGCAAAATCGCTATACTGAGGGGTTTGGTCATACTGCTGCTGCTCTTTGCGTTGCCCGCGATCTGGAGCTGGACGCCGCTCAATCATTGGATCAATCTCGCTGCGATTATCGAATGGCAAGAGTCCGTAAGAAACCACCCGGCGGCATTTTATCTTGTCGTCGGCGCCTATCTGTTGGGCAGTCTGGTTCTCTTTCCCGTAACGATCCTTAATGTCGCAACCGTTTTCACCTTCGGACCGATCCTGGGCAACATTTACGCCCTGGGCGGCTGGCTCGCCAGCGCGGCAATGGGCTATGGCATCGGACGGTCGACCGGCCCCAAAATGGTGCGAAAACTGGCGCGCGGCTGGCTTGACCGCCTGATTCGACCGGCCGGAAGGCATGGCTTTCTTACTGTGCTGACGCTGCGTGTCTTCCCGGTAGCTCCGTTTACCTTAGTCAATGTTTTTGTCGGCGCGTGGGGGATTCGTTTTTGGGATTTTTTTATGGCGAGTATCGTCGGTAGAATCCCGGGGATTATCTTATTGACCGTGGCCGGTGTCCAAGTCGAAAGGTTTTTGCGCCAGCCCGGCGTGATCGGTGTCGTTGTGTTGGGGCTCACACTGATCCTGGTGCCGCTCGCGCTGAGCCGGTTGTCCAAGCGTTGGCTCTCGGGCGATCGGCGCCAACCGGATCCCTCTAAATCTTCGGTCAAATCATAAGTAGTCTCTTATGGGAAAAGCAAACAACTCAAAAATGCGTTCGCCAATCCCGCGCGAGCTCCATTCCTCGTAGGTTATTTTCCTCGAATATTTGAGATCTTCTTCGAACGCTTCTTCGAGGCGCCGGGCGACGCCTGTGTCGTAAACGGTGAGATTCAGCTCCTCGTTCAAGGCGAAAGATCGATTGTCGAAGTTGGTGCTGCCGACGGTTGCCCAGACGCCGTCGATCACCATGGTTTTAGCATGCATCAGGCAGGCCGTGTATTCGAAGATCTGAATGCCGCCCAGAAGCATGCGACCGTAGTTGCTGCGGCTGGCGCGGTAGGTGATCTGATGGTCGATCTTGCCGGGCACCAGCACGATCACCCGCACGCCGCGGGCGGCGGCGTTCAGCAGCGCTTGGATCATCGTGTCGTCGGGGATGAAGTAGGAGTTCGTAATCAGAATTGATTTTTTCGCCGACGTGATCGATAGCAGGAAAAGCATATAATTCTGAAAGCTTCCCCCGACAGGCGAACTCTTGACCATTTGCGCCGGCACTTTTCCAACCGGCCCGAGACGTGGAAAATAGTCATCGCCGCCAAGGAGAGTTCCGGTGGCTTCCAGCCAGCTCTCGGTAAAGGCGGCCTGCAGGTATTGGACCACCGGTCCTTCCACTCGCGCGTTGGTCTCGCGCCAGTGTTCCGGCGTGCGCCCATCCCCCGTCCAGGCATCGCTGATGCCGTAGCCGCCTGTGAAGCCGGTCCGGCCATCGATCACCAGGACGCGGCGATGATTGCGGTAGTTGTATCTCAAGAGTTTCCAGGGCAAGAGAACTTGAGGCGCTTCGATTCTGCGAAAAAACTCTACGTGACATCCGCCGTCGCGCATTATGGCCGGTATCTCGTCGGGGATTTTTCCGGAACCCTGGCTGTCGATGAGGATATGTACTTGAACACCCGCGCGACAGCGGTCGGAAAAAGCCTCGGCCAACTCATAGGCTATAGCACCGTCCTCGTAAAGATATTGAGCAAATGTGATCGTAGATTTGGCGGTTTTAATGTCGCGCAACATGGCGGGGAAAGTTTCGTCGCCGTTGAACAAGAGCTGGATACGATTGCCGCCCACGATCGGCGTGTCCGTGTAGGCCTCAATCGTAGGAAAAAAGGCCGGCTCCCCGACAACGATCGGCGGAACTCGATAGACGGGCAGCACTCTGGCGCAGCCCGACAAGAAAATCACGACAAACCACCAACTCAGGTGTTTCATTGGACGGCACTCTGAGAAATACTTTGGAACAGAAAACAGAGTTCCAAGCTGCAGGGGATTACGGGGATCGAAGTAGAGGCCCACCGATTTTTTCACAACGTATTCCATAGTTGTAGTATCAGCCAAGCTGTAGCGATCAGGATTCCAATCGATAGTAAGATAATTCCGCCGATAACGGCAATGACAAAAATCCAGTTGCCGAAGGTCGATGCTCGCTCTTCGGCGCTGACATAGCGCTCGAGCAGTCGGGCATTTTTAGCGTTGCTCCGGAACCAGATGGAAAAGACATCACCAAAAACCGGAATGGCGCCGATTATGGCATTCAGGGCAACATTTGACCCCATGCGCAACAATACGATCTTGGGCACCTGGTACTGTGCGGCAATGAGCAGAATGGCCGATCCGGCCAGGTTGGCAATCGCGTCGCCGATGCCCGGAATCAGTCCAAGGATCGGGTCGAGGCCGATCTTGATCGATGTTCCCGGGATTGTGAAGCGCTGATCGAGCCATTCTGCTAAAAACCTTGCCAATAAAATGCGTTGGGAAGAGGGCGAATTTTGACGTTCCAACTATTCTCCTGCCTTTGGACATGGATTCCGGGAAACTACGGCGCTGTCTTGACCCAGCAGCGCAACACTTCAGCCACGCTCCATGCCTGAGAGATACAGCCCCGCGGCACGAAGGGCTCGTCGGCATCAAAAATTTCGCTGATGGATCCAATGCCGGCTTCCCCCAAATGAGGCACCAATCCCTCCAACGGCGCGCGCGCTCCGGCGACGTCATCGGGATAAACCTTCAACCAAGCGTCGATGAACGGTCCGATCAACCAAACCCAAACGGTTCCTTGATGGTAAGCGGCGTCCCGCGCGCGCAAATCGCCAAAATACTTCGCTTTGTAATTCGGATGGTGTGGAGCCAGAGAACGCAATCCCACCGGAGTTAAAAGCCGCCGGCGAACGGTCTCCAATACCGCACGCCATTTGGCAGAGTCGAGCACAGGATGGCGGAGGGAGATCGCCAGCAACTGATTGGGCCGGCAAGCTGGGTCATTGCCGCTCTCGCCGTCGATGACGTCGAAGAGATATCCTTCATCGGCGTACCAGAAACGATCATTGAAGGCTTCTTGCGCACGGTCTGCGTGAGCTTTTAATTCGAGGGATTTGTCTGTTCGGTCTTCTTCGCTTAGCCATTGCTGCAAAAGCCTTAAGGCGTTGTACCACAGCGCGTTTATTTCCACCGCTTTTCCCCGGCGCGGTGTAACCACCCAATCGTCCACCTTGGCATCCATCCAGGTCAGCTGGTAACCTTCCTGCCCCTGACGTAGGAGTCCGTCCTTAGAATCTACGCCGATGCCGAACAAAGTGCCTTTAATGTGACAATCTATGATTTCCACCAGCTTCGGCAGTAACCATCTCAAGGTCCAACGATCACCGGTGGCGTGCAGATAACGATCGACGGCGTGAAAAAACCACAAAGTCGCGTCCGCGGTGTGATAGAGACCTTCGCGGCTGCCTTCGGGAAAAAGATTAGGAATGAGCCCTTGTCGAATGGCATTGGCGAAATTGCGTAAGATCCAGCCGGCTTCCAAGAAGCGGTTGGTCGTGAGGGTCAAACCTTCCAAGCTGATCATCGTGTCGCGTCCCCAATCGGTAAACCAATGATAGCCTGCTATCACCGTGCGCACGTCGTCGCCGGCGGCATGAGCACGGGTCGCGTCGGGGACTCTCCCGGCGGGCGTCACGACGAATTGATCGGCGGCAAGCACCAGCTCCGCGCCCACTCCTATCCGGGCTTTGGGGTCGGCAGAGGCAATCAAATGCGTGCGCCGCTCGCGCTCCGCTTCCCATGCCTCGGCGGGGCCTAGCGCCCGGATGACTTCCCAAGACTCGGTGGAGGCCGCCAAGGTGATCGCCTGGCCGGGAGAGCAATCGACAGCGAAAGAGCCCGGGGTCCAAAGATCTCCGACCGCTATGTAACCTCGTGTTTGCTCCAAAATGTAGCTTAGACGTTCGATTTTTTTTCGTTCGATGATGAACTCGCCTTTGCCGTGCAGCAGCAAGCGGAGGGTCGGAAAGATCCCGCTGGAAATCTCATATTGGTCTTCGACGACGGTGAGCACGTAAGGCGCCTGAGGTTGGCGATCAACGGGCGCTTCGTGTTCGCGAAATTGAATCAGCGGACGCAGTCTGATTTCGAGCTTGCCGGCATGGGAAAGCAATCGATAAGTAATATGGACCGTATTTTGCCGGTAGGGAAGGTAAAGACGTTTTTCCAATACGAAGTCATCGATCTGATAGCGCCAGATCGGCAAACCCATATCGAGGCGGAATTCGCTCAGCGCGGCGGCATATGACGCATTGCGCTCTTGGCTAATTTCAACAACCCGGCCATCCGGCAAGTGAAATTCTTCCGCCAGCCCGTTCAACATGAGAACTCTGCCAAAGGGAGCCGGCAGCGCCGCAATCAGCAGCCCGTGGTAGCGTCGCGTAGCCGCTCCGGAAACCGTGCCGGAGGCGTAACCGCCCAGACCGTTGGCCACGAGCCACTCGGGCTCTCTATCGAATTCCGATTCGTCGGCTTTGCCCGGCGAAAAGGTTACTTTCCGAACGATTGGATTCATCCCGGATTCCGCAATTGCGATCGACAGAAATCGCGAGGCGCAACCCTTGCGCAGCGAAGTTGATGGGTTTTACTCAGAAGGAGTTCAATTCGTTCAACAAGTTCAAATCGTTCAAAACGTTTTGAACGGCTTGAACGGCTTGAACGTTTTGAACCAAGACTGTCTGCTCCAGGATTCCACCTCGCTTCCGGAATTTTCGGTTTAACTGCGGAATCTAGGTTCATGGTTATTGGGCTGTGAGCAGGAATGCGGCTTTGCCGGGAATGAACCACCGGCTCTCATCTTCGGTTGGCGCTGCGCCCTGGCCACCGTAGCGGGGATCTTCGCTGGACCACAAGAGCCGCCAGGTCAAACCGGCAGGGGAGGCAAGCAGCGGTTCGGGCGCAGGAGTCAAAGAGCAATCGATGCCCAAATTGACGAGCAGCAGCCGGTCGTTCCCGGCTTCAGCGAAAAATCGCAGCATGAAGACATCATTAGCGAGCACCGCGCCGTCTACAGCGCCAGGACGCTGAGCCTTGATTACCGGATCGTTGTGGCGAAGACTCAGAAGATCGCGGTGTAGAGCGTAGGTTGCGTGATGGCGCTCGCGTTCAGAAAAGTCGAGCCTGCACGATTCAAAAGTCCGTCGGTCGGTCGGATCCGGCAGACGCGTCTGCATGTCTGGGGACGACAGGCTCGGGAATTGTTTGAGAAAATCAAACCGGCCTTCTTTAATCTTGGATCCCAACTCGGAATTATGGTCGGCAAAAAAAGCAAAGGGACTGGACGCAGCAAACTCCTGCCCCTGAAAGAGCATGGGCGTTTGCGGCGATAACAGGAATAGCGCCGTCATGGCTCGGTATGCCCCCGGATGGGAAAGCTGGTGAATTCGCTGCCCGCGGCCGAAATTTGCCACTTGATCATGATTTTGCAAAAAATGGATGAATGCAGCCGGGTTCAGCCCACCCGTCCAGCTACCGCGACGCTGCCGCTGCCAGGAGTAATATTGTCCTTGGTACAAAAAGCCGCGCTTCACCGCAGAGATAAACTCCTGCGACGTGCCGCGATGATCGGAATAGTAGGCTTCATTATGGCCGCTTAAAGCGACCATGGCGGAATGATGAAAATCATCGTTCCACAGCGCATCCATTCCATAGCCGCCGCTTTCCAGCGACTGGATCAGTCGTACGTCCTGAGGTTCGTTCTCCGCCACCACGATCGTTGAGCGACCGGCTGCAGCTTGGCGGACCCGATTTGTGATCTCGGCGAGAATGTGAACCTTGGAAGCGTCGTAAATGTTTTGCGTGGCGTCCAAGCGAAGCCCGTCCAGGTGGAATTCGTCAATCCAATAACCCGCATTGGAGATAAAAAATTCCCGCACCGGGCCGGAATTGGGCCCGTCGAAATTAAACGCTTCGCCCCAGTCGGTGGAGTAGCGATCGGTAAAATAATCCGGCGAAAAATCTTTCAGGTAATTCCCCGCGGGTCCGGCATGATTGTAAACTACGTCCAAGATGATGCCCAAGCCGAGCCCGTGGGCAGCGTCGATAAAATCGCGAAAATCATCGGGGCTGCCGTAAAGCCGTGTGGGAGCAAAAAAATCAACGCCGTCGTAGCCCCATCCGAAGCCGCCACAGAAATCGTGAACCGGCATGATTTCCAGGACGGTCACACCGAGCTCCTTCAGGTAGTCG
>JAHKKJ010000644.1 GCA_020027655.1 Deltaproteobacteria bacterium
TCGACGATGAAACAGGGCGCCGTGCCATTGGGATTCTTTACCGGGATGGCGCCTTCGGGCATATACGCTTGCCGCCGATTATTCGGCGTCATGGTCCGGCCACGGCGTCGAAAATGCTCTTCAACTTGTTCCAAAAGATTATCATCGAGCACCAGCTTCCGTCCCGTGACTTCGGCGACGATCTCCCGCGTCAGGTCGTCTTGCGTGGGACCGAGCCCCCCGCTGGTGATGACGATATCCGCTCGCTCTAACGCCCTTTGGATGACCTCTTTCATCCGTCCGGGGTTGTCGCCGACCACGGACTTAAAATACAGATTAACTCCCAGCGCCGTCAGCCGCTGCGCCATCCAGGCGGAATTAGTGTCGACGATTTGGCCGAGGAGCAGCTCGGATCCGATAGCAACGATTTCCGCATTCGCCATTGGACTTATCTCCTTCGTCTCGACTTAGAGCTATAGCGTGGCCGCGCATTGGGCACAAGGTACACAAGGCTTCCAGAGCTGCACTTGTTCCTTCGTCGCTTCTTTGCCAGAATACGTCCATGATCATCCTCCTCTCCAATGACGACGGCATTCATTCCGACGGCATTATCGCCCTTGAAAACAGCCTCCAGCACGTTGGCGAGGTCTACACGGTGGCACCCGACCGGGAACAAAATTCCATGAGCCACGCGTTAACCTTGCATAGACCGCTACGCGTTCTTGACATGGGGCCGCGCCGCTTCGCCGTCGACGGCACCCCGACGGACTGCGTCAAGCTGGCATTGACCGGGCTCTTGCCGGTTCGCCCGGACCTGGTGGTTTCCGGAATCAACAAAGGGCCAAATCTGGGTGACGACATCATCTACTCAGGCACAGTTTCCGCGGCTATCGAGGGCGCCTTGCTCGGGATTCCCGCCATTGCAGTATCACTTGTGACATTTGAAAATTTCCAATTCCAGGTGGCAGCCGAATTTGCCGCCACTCTGGTTTCCCGCATCCAAGAAAGAGGCATGCCCCTCGAGACGCTGTTGAACGTCAACGTTCCTCCCCTTCCGAAGGAACAAATCAAAGGCTGGCGGCTCACCCGACAGGGCAAACGGCACTATAGCGAAAACATCGTGGAACGGACCGACCCGCGCGGCAAGAAATACTACTGGATTGGCGGAGATAACTTGGGATTCGCCCATGACGACGGCACGGACTGCATGGCAGTCCACGAGGGATATATTTCCGTTACTCCGCTTCAAGTCGATCTGACGAATTACAAGTTATTGCAGGAGAGCTACGTGCCCAGCTTTAATTGGCCGTGATACTGAAAACGTGAACCAACGCGTACCCGATGAGCGACAAAGAGATTGAAGAAACCAACGAGCCAACGCGCCTCGACAAATGGCTCTTGGCCGCGCGCTTCTTCAAGACCCGCTCGCTCGCTGCAGGCGCCGTCACCGGCGGGAAAATTGACGTCAACGGCGCCCGCGCGAAGCCAAGTAGGATCATGCGTCTCGGCGACAAACTCAACATCCGGCGCGGCCCTTATGAATGGACGGTAGTGGTGAAGGGCCTGGCAAAACTTCGCGGCCCTGCTCCTAAAGCGCAACTCCTCTATGAGGAAACGGCAGAAAGTATCCGGAAGCGGGAAATGGCGTCCGCGCAACTTAAGCTCGAACGCCCGCCAGAATTTCACAGTCCGGGCCGCCCATCCAAAAAGGACCGTCGAGCGGTGTTGAGATTTACCAAAAGAGGCTGGTAACAAGCGTGACGGGAGTCGCTAATGATGATCCCTCGAAAGGAAGACAAAATGATGAGACCAACCGTTGTTTTTGTAGCGCTGATCGTTTTTATGATGTGCTTCGGCGCGGCTGCGCCGGTCAGCGCTCAGTCCGCTCCCTACTTCCAGGGAAAAACCATCATGCTCATCCAGGGACGCGAGCCCGGCGGAACGGGAGCATTGCGCACTCAAGCGTTGATTCCGTTTCTGCGCAAATACATTCCCGGCGAGCCAATCATTGTTACCCAATTCATGCCCGGTGGCGGCGGCCGAAAGGCCACCAACTACATTTCTCGAAATGCCAAGCCGGATGGCTTGACTATCGGGAATGTGGGCTCCGGGCTGGTCGCCAACGCAGTGCTCGGCTCCACGGGCGTTGAATACGACATCGACAAGTTGATCTATCTCGGTGCCGCCAACAGTACGGCGCAGTATGTTTTTAATTCTGTGGCGAAACTTGGGCTGGACAACCTCGACAAGCTGCGTGCCCGTGCAGGTTTACGCGTTGGCGCGCAGACTGTAGGCCACGACATCTATATCAACGGCAGATTATTTTCCTGGCTCCTCGGTCTCAAGGAACCGAAATTTGTCACCGGCTATTCCGGTCCCGAACTTGATTTGGCCATGATGAGCGGCGAGCTGGATGCTCGGGCCAATATTCCAGATACCATTCTTCAGAGATCGCCCGAATATATCGAAAAGAAACTGGTGAACTTTCACGCTATCATTCAAATTCCCAAGGACGATCGGCATCCCCATCCCGCGTTTGCCAAACTCCCGGAACTCGAGAGTTTCGCCAAATCGGATCGCGAGAAGAAAATCATGACGATGTTTCGAACCTTCCGCTTGGTAGGTTCTCCCTACATCCTTCCCCCCGGCACACCTCAGGAACCCGTGAGCATCTTGCGCGAGGCCATGCGCAAAAGCTTTAAAGACCCGACGTTCCTCAAAGAGTTCAAGAAACTTTCCGCCGACGATGCCACTCCCCTTCTGCCGGAGGAACAAGAAAAAGCGATCAAGGATATTCCACGAGATACGGAAATCGTGGCTCTCTTTAACAAGCTGGCCGGGAATGATCCGTTGCCCCCGCGATAGACTAGTGTGGTGTCGCAGAAATGCGTTTAAAAACTCCAAACGATGGCAGCGGCTGAACTCGAACTTAAATCCCCTTCTGCTCCCTTTTTCAAAGAGAGAATTATCTCGGTAGAGCGTTAACCCCTCTTTGGAAAAGAGGGGAAGGGGAGATTTTCAAGCCGAATGGGCTGTGAAGTATGTGGCCGATTTCTGGGACGGGACACTAGGTGTCGGCGGAACAATACAGGCGCAACTAACTGGGAGATTAAATATGTCTATAGACCCAAAATTCGTAAGTACCGGATTTGAATTTCCGGGTTATCGCATCGCAAAAACTCTCGGCGTCGTCCGCGGCATCGTGGTCCGTTCCCGAAGTATTATCGGCACCGTCGGCGCCAGCTTGCAGACGTTACTGGGCGGCAATATCACGCTCTACACCGAGATGTGCGAGCACGCCCGAGCCGACGCCCATCAGCTGATGATCGAGCATGCTGCACAATTAGCTGCCAACGCGATTATTG
>JAHKKJ010000645.1 GCA_020027655.1 Deltaproteobacteria bacterium
TCGTAGTGATAAGAGTAAGGACCGTGATTTTTTTCTTCATGTCTTTTTCTCCGTCTCGATCGACTTGTCACTCGACACTTGACACTCGCCCTTTCTCATTTGATCACCCTGTCCGCCCGCGCCAGCACATTCGGCGGAATTGTCAGGCCGATCTGCTTCGCTGTTTTTAGATTGATCACCAGTTCGAACTTCTTCGGCTGCTCTACCGGCAGATCGGCGGGCTTGGTGCCTTTAAGGATTTTGTCGACGTAGACGGCGGCGCGCTTGAAAATTTCGTCTCTATTAGCATCATAAGATGCGAGGCCGCCAGCTTCGACAACTGAAACGGTCTCTGACATTAACGGCAGTCGATTTTGCACGGCAAGATCGACGATTTGCTTATGGTAACCTGAGAGCCCTGGAACGCTAGTTGTGATAATCGCGCTGACACGCCCTTTCACGGCAACTTGGAAAGCCCCGAGCAAGTCGGGATTTGGCACTTGCACTTCGAGGGATTGAAGCGACACCTTTAGACTTCGCGCCGCAGCCTCATAATCTTTGAACGCAGTAAAGCCCGACACTAAAAGGATTCCGACCCGTGAGAGCCTTGGAATCATCTCGGTCAGTAGTTCCAGCCGTTTTCCGCTCAGCTCGCGGGTAAGAAACGTTAGTCCGGTGATATTTCCGCCAGGGCGCGCCAGACTATCGACCAGCCCAGCCGCGACGGGATCCGGAGTAATTGCCATGACGATGGGTATGGTCTTGGTCGCTTGCTTGGCTGCGCGGATCACGATCGCCTGTGTAGAGAAAATAACATCGACCTTTAGGCTCACAAGTTCGGCGAGAATTCCCGGGATGCGGTCCCTATTTCCCTCGGTGTAGCGATACTCAAACAGGATATTTTTCCCCTCAACGTAACCGAGCTCTTGCAGAGCTTGCCGGAAAAGCTTGATACTCGAACCAGGCTCGTTGGGATTGCCAGTTCCTGACACAATTCCGATCCGTGGGACTTTCCCCGGCTGCTGCGCGTCGGCGAGAGAAACCGTTATCAGCAGGAAAGTCGCCAGCAACCAGGCGCAAATTCTTCTATCCATTGTTTTTGCTCCCGTCTTTCTAGTCACGCCTTCCGCCTGAGGACTCCCGCCTAGCCAATCACCCTGTCCGCCCGGAATAGCACGGACTGCGGTATCGTGAGGACGATCTGCTTGGCGGTTTTCAAATTGATTACAAATTCAAACTTTGTCGGCCGCTCCACGGGTAGATCCGCAGGCTTCGTCCCTTGAGAACTTGTCCACATAGGTGGCCGCGCGCCTGTAACTCTAAGCATCATTGGTCGAATAGGATACAAGGCCGCCGGCCTCTATCCACTCAGTAGCCTCGTACATCGAAGGGAGTCGGTGCTTAATGGCATAGTTCGCAATTTGCTTTCGGTGACGATTAAGCAGGGAGTTCCCTATCATAATCAGAGCGCTCGCGCGTCAATCGATCATGGCCAAGCTGTGGCTTTGCGCGACTGAGCGTCTTCTATCCGCAATGGTTAACACAGGGAAGATTTTGAGAGCAAGCTTGAAATCGCCAGGCAAAGATCGCCTTGCAACTCCGTGACCCTCTTTGTTATGTTCTAGCGAGATTCAGCCTTAGACTACCGCATCGAAAGGAGGAACGGGATCATGCAAGAGCTGCATTTCAGGGAAAAAATCAACTGGCCGGATGGATATCGCATGGCCGTCGTACTCACGTTTGACTTTCAGGGTGGTGAGGACGTGAAGCCTGATCGCAACGGAAAGATCAACCACGAGGAATGGACCCAGGGCGAATACGGCCCCCAGACCGGAATCTGGAGAATTCTTCGCATCTTGGACGAGACCGGCGTGAAGGGTACATTTCTCACCTGCGGCGCCATTGCTGAACGCTATCCCGAAGCGATCAAGGCGATCGCCCAAAGAGGTCACGAGATCGCCGGCCACGGCTACCATCACGAGGTCGCGCGCGACCTCACCCGGGACGAAGAGCGCGAGGTTATGCGCAAGACCATAGAAATGATCGAGAAGCGGTCAGGCAAGCGCCCCGTTGGGTGGCGCTCCTGTACGCAGAGTCCCAATAGCCTGGAACTTTTGATGGAGCACGGATTTCTCTGGAACAGCAATTCATTCGCTCATGATCTTCCCTTCGTCTGGGAAAAAGACAATGGTATGCTGGCTGAGCTGCCCAGACACCCTTTTGGTGACGGCAGAGTCTATACCCACAGAGATTCCGGCAACCCAAATGATGCCCTGGTGATTTGGCAGGCCTTTTTCGACGAACTCTACGAGGAGTCAAAAAACGGACCCACCTTTTGTCCTTTTCAAATCCATCCTTACATTTCGAGCCGACCGGGACGCGCTAAGGCTTTGAAAGAGATGATCCAGTATATGCAAAAGCACCAGGGGATTTGGTTCGCACGCGGCAGTGAGATCGCCGAGCTAACCCTCAAACTTGGGAAAACGGCGCGCAAGACACACCTCAAAGAAGCCGTGGGTTCCTGACGCACCGAACTACACTTCGACCATATTGACTTGATCCATAGAGGCCCGAACTCCCCCAAAGTCGGGCCTCTGTGTTTGTGCGTCCGTCGGTTTCCACGTCAGTTTCGCCGCTAATTCTTGACAACCACCTATGAACATGATTGTTCTTGAAATTCTGAAACAAAACGGAGGATTCTATGGCAAAGCTGTTGGTCGCCAGTGAATTTATTGACTCGGAAAGCAAAGAAACCACCCCGGTCCGGAATCCGGCTACGGGCGAGGTGGTCGATTCGGTACCCAAAGGAACAGTCGCTGACATTCGCCGGGCTATCGATGTGGCCGCGAACGCTTTGAAAAAATGGTCCATCATGGCACCTTCCAAGCGCGGTTCCATATTGCTCCAAGCAGGGCATCTGATTCTTCAGCAGGAAAAGGAACTTGCCAATCTGCTGACCCGTGAACAGGGTAAGCCGCTGCGCGAGTCAATTCTTGAAATCCGCCGTTTCGTTCACACCATGGATCACTACGGCGGGATGGCGAAGAGTCTCCGGACTGGCGCGGTCGTTCTCGATAACGGCCGTCATGGTTTGGTCCTGCGTAAACCTTTAGGAGTTTGCGGGGCTATCGTACCGTGGAACTTTCCAGTATCACTCATGGGCAACAAGCTCGGCCCAGCATTGTTGGCTGGCAACACAGTGGTTGTTAAGCCTGCCGGTACCACTCCACTTACGGACCTTCGCGTCTGTGAATTGATCGATAGGGCGATTCAGGATTCCGGCGGCCCAAAGGGCGTTCTCAACGTCGTCACCGGGCCGGGAAGCGTGGTCGGCGAAGAGCTGCTGGTCAACCCCACCGTGCG
>JAHKKJ010000130.1 GCA_020027655.1 Deltaproteobacteria bacterium
CAACGCGGTAGAACGTGTTCGTCCTTGAGCGGTGGCATGGAAGATTGGAACGTTTGCGACCCACCAACCGTCATCTCTCCCTTGTAAAACAACTGTGTAATGTCGCTGCATGGAGCTATTCAGCCGGCGCGCCTTAGAAAGCAACGACACTTCTCGTACGGCTTTTTGATAAATCCGATCTTATCCTGCTTCTCTCTTGGTATTGCGGTTAGTTTTGGCTCTTCAGTTTTTCTCCGGTCCGCATGTATTGAGACCACGTCGAGTGTTCTTTAGAGATCAGATTTTCGACACGTTGGACGAAGACAGCAAACGAATCACCCTGATCGTAGGGTTGGGTTTTGGTTAAAAAGAGATACTTCTCCTGCTTTAATGCTTCACATGTCGTTCGGTATCCGGTCCAGTTTTCCTGGAATTGATAAAGCGCGAGGACACCGGCAATTACCGCGATCAAGAGCCCGAGAATGCCGACCACTACTTTGAACTCACTGATCGAATCTGCGTAGCCAACGAGCAATGGAATCGACCCTGCCGCGATAATCTCAACAATCCGCAACCACCTGAACCATCGTTGGTTCGCGCCGCTCTTGCGATCATACCACTCGATCTGGCCGTCGACGCGATCCTTAATGTAATCGTCTTGATTCACTGCAAAGTACTCCGGCTTGTCAGACAAAGGCGCAAGCCTGACTTGACTTCTTCACTTCTCATACAGCTTCTTGATAAATCCGCTCTTGTCCAGCTCTTCGACAAAGCTCGCATCGACGAATTCTTCCGGCTTGTGCTTGTAAACGTCCGGGCGCGTCTGGGCGACATACTCATAGCTGGTTTTCATTCCTTTGATGTTAGGATACGGAGCAGCCAGGCGATGCTTGGCAAACAGCTCCCAAGATTCTTGCGCCAGCGACTCATCGTCCAAACGGAGCATTTTCTTGATGACCTTCTTGGCTAGCTCCGGCTCCAGCTTGAAACGGGCGATGCCTTCGAGATGCGCGCGCATGTAACGCATGACTAGATCGCGGTCCTGCTTGATCAGAGTGCGAGTCGTTGCGATCTCGCTCCAGGGATACTCGACATCTTTGAAAAAATCCCATAACACGAGGAACCCGGCCCGCTGCGCGAGGATAAATGACGGATGGGACAACGTAGCCGCCTGGATACTTCCCTGCCGTAGAGAAATCAGCCGCTCGGGGTCAGCACCGATTTGACGTAGCGCAAAGTCCTTGTCCGGATTGAGCCCCTTTTGCCTGGCAAGGTATCGTACAAGGAAATCACCCAGCGAACCGAAGGTCGTGACACCGATTGTTTTTCCCTTAAGATCCTCGGCTCGTTTTATCTCCGGTCGAACCACAAGGGATTGAATCACGCCCGGCATCGTATGGGCCAAAATCACCATATCCGATCCAGCAAGCACGGCGCTCATCACAGCCGGGGTGGTAATCGGCGATATGGTCACGCTGCCAGCGATCAGAGCCCTCGAGGCGATACCGGAACCTGACATCACTACGGGTTCGGCGTCCAGACCATGCTTGTCGTAAATCTTCGCTTCTTTCGCAAAGAAGATAATGATGTTGCCCATGCTGACGGCAGGCACTCCGACATGGATTTTTTTTAGGTTTCTAGCCTGAGAAAAGACCGGAGGCGTTGAAAAGAAAAAGCCAACGAGCAATAGCAGAGATATTAACAACCCGCGACTGGTCATTTGACAGGCCCTCCTGATCGAGATCGTCTTCTTTCGCATATAGTCCTCTCGTCGAAACAATGTCAATCAAACCAGGGCGACAATCAAACCAGACGACGTTGACAAACTGTAGGGTTTTGAACTAAGTCACAGATTAACATGCTGCCTAAATTACCACGCGAAACCTTGCTCGATTTGTGCCGCCGTATGTTCGTCATCCGGCACTTTGAAGAAAGCCTTGTTCCGCTCCATGACAAGGGTGTGTTCGGTGGACATTATCATCTTTACATCGGCCAGGAGGCCACCGGAGTTCCGGCTCTATCCTGCCTGGGAGGCGACGATTACCTGTTTACAACGCACAGGAACCACGGGCACCTGTTGGCCCGTGGCGCCGACCCGAAGAAACTCTGCGCCGAAATTTTGGGTCGTGTCGATGGCTATAACAAAGGCAAAGGCGGCTCGTTCCACACCGTAGTTCCATCCCTCGGTTTCCTACACACCTCCGCTGTCGTCGCCGGAATCATTCCGTTGGCGACGGGCACGGCATACGCCGCGAAGGCTTTAAAGAACGGCCGCATCACCGTCTGCCTATTTGGCGACGGCGCGCTGGAAGAAGGCGCGGCCCCCGAAGCACTCAACCTCGCTTCTCTCTGGAAACTTCCGGTGCTCTTTCTTTGTGAGAACAACGGCAAATATGGCGCCGGGCGCGCCACCAGCGCTGCGCAGTCATCGACGATGGCAGCGTTCCCGTTGACCGATTTGCCAAAAGCATACAAAGTTCCCGCGCAGCAGATTGACGGCCTCGATTCGGGTACGGTGCATGCCACGATTTCACAAGCTGTAGAAAAGATTCGCCGGGGCGAAGGACCCCAGTTTGTCGAAGCGCAGACCGTGCGCTGGCCCGGCAGCGAAACCAATTGGCCATCGGTCGCCCAGCGGACAGATTCGTCGCTTGCATGGGACGTGAGCGGCGTACCTGAGAAGGTTCGTGAGTGGTACCGCAGCTGCGACCCCTTGCTGATCTTCATTCGCGAGCTGGTCGATGCCAAACAGGCAACAAAGGAAGAAATTGCTGACATCGAGAGGAAAGTGAAAGCAGAGATCGCCGACGCAGTGGAATTCGCCGTGGCAAGTCCGTATCCAAAGCCGGAAGAGGCGGCCAAAGAATACTTCGCCTGAGAGCCACTCATGAGAGAAATTGCCTATTACGAAGCAAAGTTCGAGGCGCTAAATGAGATCATGGCGGCGGATCCGACAGTGCATCTCATCAACGGCACTTTCTTAAGTTTGAGTCCGCACCGTCACGTCTACCAAGAATTAGCCAATAAGTATCGCGACCGGGTCATGTCGCCGCCGATCTCCGAGCTGGGTTTCTGCGGCCTCGCAACCGGCGCCGCGATGGCCGGTCTTAGGCCCATTGTCGATATCAGCACCGGAAGCTTCATCTTCGAAGGTTGGCCGCAGGTTGCCAACGAAGCCGCCAATGCTTTCTCCATGTCAGGCGGCCAGACCCGCGTGCCGGTGGTGTTTCATCTTTTCCACGGCCTCCGTGGCGGTGGCGCCGCACAACACTCCGCCAGCCCCCAGGCTATGCTCTGGAACAACCCGGGATTGGAAATCGTTCTTCCTTCTTCGCCCAGAGATGTGAAAGGCCTTCTCAAGACGGCCGTGGCCAGTGACAACCCGACCATTTTCGTCGATCACGTTCAGCTGCTCGACGTGAAAGGCGACGTGCCGGAAAACGACTCGCCGATTCCATTTGGCCTTGCTCATGTAAAACGCAAAGGGAGTGATGTGACGGTTATCGCTACCTCCTATATGGTCCAGCGCTGCTTACAGGTCGCCGAAAGGCTCGCAAGCGAGAGAATCAGCGCGGAAGTCGTCGACCCGCGGACACTGGTGCCCTTCGACATGGCGACCCTGATGACATCCGTAGAAAAAACCGGTCGTGTCGTTATTGTCGACGAAACTCATCAGAGTTGTGGTGTCGCAGCAGAGATCGCCGCGCGCATCGTTGAGAGCGGCTTTGACAAGCTCAAGGCACCGCTCCGGCGCGTTTCCACGCTTGACGTGCCGGTTTCCTACAGCCCGCCGCTGGAAGATTACATTGGCCCGCGTGAAGATCGCATTATCGAGGCGATCCGCGCGGTGCTCCGCTAGCTCGGACTATTCAGGGACCGAGGAGTGAGCATCGACTGCCGAGTTTCGGGTTTCGAGTCTCGCGTTTGGAGTTAGAACCCGGAACTTTGAACTCGGAACTCGAAACCGTAGTTTGCCCGCGACCGGACCCGTCTGCGTGTCCGCACAGGCGGAGAGGCTCGCTCTTCGGTCGCTCTTATGTAAATAGTCGAGGCTAGTTACGCGACATTTCTGCTCCCCTTCGATACGCCATGGTAACTAAGAGAGAGAACCCAACAGAGCTTGTCCCTCTCCTCCGCACGATGTGGCTCATTCGTGCGTTCGAAGAAAAAGTCTCCGCGCTCTACGCCATGCGCGAGATCAGGGGCCTGCTACACTTGGGCATTGGCCAAGAAGCCGTCGCCGTAGGAACTTGCAGCCTACTTCGAACCGACGACTATGTCTTCGGCGGCCATCGATCGCACGGCCACGCCATCGCTAAGGGGGCCGATATCAACCGGCTCATGGCCGAAATCGCGGGTCGCGCCACCGGCTACTGTGCGGGTAAGGGCGGCTCGATGCACATCGTCGCCCTCGACGCGGGGTTCGTTACAGCGACGGGAGTCGTAGGCGGAACCATTCCTCTCGCACTGGGCGCCGCTTTCGCTGCCAAGGAGAAAAGCAAAGGGCAAGTCGCCGTTGTGTTTTTCGGCGACGGCGCAGGCCAGGCCGGCGCGTTTCACGAATCGCTCAATATCGCGAGCCTTTGGCGTTTACCCGTGATCTTCGTTTGCGAAAACAACGGTTACGCCGAGTTCACGCCGCTCTCCTCCCACACTCTCATCGAGCGCCTCGCACGGCACGCGCAAACGTACAAGATTCCCAGCAACACCGTGGATGGCAACGATCTGCTGGAGGTGCGCGAGGCCATGACCAAAGCGGTGCAACATGCGCGCACGGGCAAGGGGCCGGCGTTCGTCGAATGCCTGACTCATCGTTTAAGAGGCCATTACGAAGGCGATCCGGCGAAGTACCGTGAGCTGTCAGAGCTGGCTGAATGGAAAGAAAAAGATCCCATCGCCCGCTTCACTCGCGAGCTCAAGCACAGAAAAGTCGTAGCCGACAAAGACATCGCAGCCATCGAGAGCGAGGCGCGCAAGCTTACTGAGCAGGCCGCTCAATTTGCTCTTGCCTCTCCCTGGCCGGCGCCGGGAGAAGTAGCCAGCCAAGTGACAGCGTAAACGGCATCATTGACATACTGAGCAACAAACCGTGGAAGATGACCTTGAAAATAATCTAACCGTTTACTCTGTCACCCTGCGCGGTAGCGAAGGGCCTCATTCGGAAAGATTCTTCGCCTTCGGCTCAGAATGACATTTGCTGGTACTGATAGTTATGCCCGAGCAAACATACTTAGAAGCAATCCGCGGCGGCTTACACGAAGAGATGAGCCACGACCCATCGGTTTATCTCTTCGGTGAAGACGTCGCGCTGGGCGGGCCGTTCGGTGTCACCGCCGGACTTGCCGAAGCTTTCGGCAAAAACCGTGTGGTCAACACACCCATCAGCGAAGGGACGGTCATGGGACTCGCTATTGGTGCGGCAACTGCCGGACTCCGGCCGGTGGTCGAAATCATGTTCATCGACTTCATCACTTTGGCGATGGACCAGCTCGTCAATCACGCCGCCAAGCTGCATTACATGTCGGGTGGACAGCTGAAGATTCCCCTCACAGTCCGCGTTCAGTGCGGCATCAGCGGCACCATGGGCGCACACCATTCTCAAAGTCTCGAGTCCTGGCTCGCCCATGTGCCGGGCTTGAAAGTGGTGATGGCTTCGAATCCCGCAGATGCCAAAGGGCTGCTCAAGGCCGCCATCCGGGACGACAATCCGGTGGTGTTTATCGAGCATCGCGGCCTCTATTGGACGCGCGGTCAAGTCCCGGAGGGTGAGTATCTTGTACCGATCGGCAAAGCCGTCGTCGCAAGGGAAGGCGAAGACTTGACGATCGTCGCTACTGCGAAGATGTTGGCCGCGACCCTGGAAGCCGCCGAAGAGCTTTCTTCCAATGGTATTTCCGTCGAAGTCATCGACCCGCGGACGCTATCTCCGCTGGATGTTGAAACTATTGTGAGTTCAGTCAAAAAGACGAGCCGGCTAATTATCGTTCACGAGGCCGTTGAAAAAGACGGGATCGGAGCCGAAATTGCCACTCAGGTTCAGCAGGAAGCTTTCTATTACCTCGATAGTCCGATTGCGCGCGTCGCCGCGCCGTTTGCTCCGGTTCCAGCAAGCCCAGCGCTCGAAAAGTGCTTCGTCCCCGGCAAAACAGAGATCATTCGTGCGGTCCGGCGCGCTTTAAACCGCTAGACCAATAGATAATACTTGCCGTCGAAAACTTTGCTGCGCTAAAATACTACTCCATATGAAAGTTTTATTTCGCCAAGCTGAAATCTATAAGCATGGACGCAATACTGAGCTCAGTCGCAGATGTATGAAAGGTAGCAATAGCTTTGACATCGGGCGCATAGTAGTAAGTGTGAGTCCGAATTTCTGTGGGAGCCAGGGGCTTGGGACCTTTCGGTACGTTCATAGTCATGACAACTTTAAAGGCGTCGAATTCACCCTTTGGTGTCTTGATCTTTTCAAAGGCTTGAACTTCGTACTTAGCCTCCACCGATCGCATTTGCATGCCGGGCGGTTGGAATTTCAGTCGGTCAGACCAAGTAAGACCGACACGCAACGGAAATTTCAGCATATCCCCGAGCCAACCGGGTCTACCAAGAACCAATGGAATGACCACAGGTAAGTCGACTTCTACAGTTTCGTTTCCTTGAACACCGAAGACTTTCGGCTTATTGGACTCAAATTTGACGATGTACTCCGGGAAGCGTTCCAGTACTGGACCTGAAACGGACACCCCAGCAGGACGGACCACATCAACTTTCACCCGCCACCAATCACCGTCTTTGTAAACCGGAGCCTCCGCTTGCTGCGCGTGAGATGAGTGAGGTATCAGGAGGAGTATCAGGATTCCTATTAGGCCAAGTGCAGGTCTAAACATGGCTAAACCTCCCTGGTTCAATGGTGCCTCGCCTGTGTAACAGACGGCTGCCCTGTAACATAACCAGCGGCAACCCGTCAACAGAAGCGCAGCGCGGGTAACTTGTCGCAGAAGTTTTCTATCGACAAACTCTTCAATCCTTGAGGCTTCTTGGATTATCGTCTAAAGAGGAAAACATGGAATACCGCAAACTCGGCAGAACAGATATGAACGTCAGTGTTCTCGGTTTAGGCGGTTGGGAGATCGGCTATCAGCATATCTCCCTTACCACCGTCAAAAAACTAATGAGTGAAGCCCTCGACGCCGGTATTAACGTCATCGACACCGCCGAATGTTACGCCACCAGCGAAGAGCTGATCGGCGAGGCCGTCGGGAAACGGCGCAAAGACTGTTATCTCCTGACGAAATGCGGACACGAAAGCGGTTGGAGCTATCCGGATTGGCGTCCCGAGTCGCTGCTCAGAAGCATCCAGCGCAGTCTCAAACGGTTAAAAACAGATCATTTGGATCTCATCCAGCTCCACAGCTGTTCAGAAGCCGAACTGCGCAAGGGAGCCGTCATCGATACCCTGAAACGCGCTCGCGAGCGCGGCTACACCCGCTTTATCGGCTACAGCGGCGACAGCCAGACAGCACTATACGCCATTGAATGCGGAGAGTTCGATACGTTGCAAACATCCATCAGCATCGCCGATCAGGAAGCGCTTGACCTCTTTCTGCCTTTGGCAGAGAAGCGCGATATCGGGGTCATCGCCAAACGTCCTGTTGCTAACGTTGCCTGGCAGAACGGTGATCGGCCGCCAGCTGACACTTATGGCCGGCCCTACTGGGAAAGGTTGCAAAAGTTGAAATATGAATTGCTGCGGGGTGGTTTGAAACGGACGGTTGCCAACGCGCTTCGTTTTACCGTGAGCGTACCGGGGGTTCATACAGCGATCGTTGGAACAACTAAGCCAGGAAGATTCACGGAAAACAGTGCGGCTGTTGCAGCCGGGCCTCTGCCCAAGGAAATGTTTGAGGGCATTCGTGCTCGGTGGCGCGAAGTTGCCCAGCCGACCTGGGTGGGACAAACTTGAATTTGACCATGATCTTCGCGCGCGTCATTAGAATCTTCCGTTTGAAATGTTTGACAGAACCACTTCAAGAAATTTTCTCGCGCCAAGACGCCAAGAGCGCAAAGAAAAAATATTTTCCTGTTTCTCGGAGCTTGGCGTGCTTTGCGCCTTGCGCGAGTCATCTCTTTTCCGATTCTGTATATTCAACCGAGAATTTCAAATATGTTTGGCTAGGCTTATGCCACTAGTACTAGTCTTGAACGAGTT